>DQVB01000694.1 GCA_015661985.1 Planctomycetota bacterium
GGCAGCGATCTTGGCGATGGGAAAACCTGTGCCTTGGAGGCCAACGCACTGGAACGACTCACCCGCGGATTCATCTCGATTACCACCATCCGCCCCGTGCGCGGATGGATGGCAAACTGGATGTTCGACCCCCCCGTGTCCACGCCGATCTCGCGGATCACCGCCAGACTGGCGTCCCGCATCCGCTGGTATTCCTTGTCCGTCAACGTTTGCGCCGGGGCCACGGTGATCGAGTCGCCCGTGTGTACGCCCATGGGATCGAAATTCTCGATCGAACAGATGATCACCACGTTGTCGTCCGCATCGCGCATCACCTCCATCTCGAACTCTTTCCAGCCGAGCACCGATTCCTCCAGAAGCACCTGATGGATCGGTGATTCGGCCAGTCCCCGGGCCACTTGACGCTCGAAATCCTCCCGGTTGTAGGCCACACTGGAGCCGGTCCCACCCAGCGTAAAACTCGGACGCACCACGCATGGCAGCCCAATCCCCTGGACTACCTGCCGAGCCTCCTCCAAGGTACTGACCGTCTGGCCCCGACACACCTCCAACCCCACCCGCTCCATGGCCGCCTTGAACTGGTCCCGCTCCTCAGCCTTGGCAATCACCTCGGCTTTCGCCCCGATCATCTCCACGCCGAAACGGTCGAGCACGCCTTGCCGGTGGAGCTCCATGGCCAGGTTGAGGCCAGTCTGCCCCCCCAAAGTAGGCAGCAAGGCGTCCGGCCTTTCCCGTTCGATGACCTTGGCTACTATCTGCCAGGTGAGCGGTTCGATGTACGTCCGGTCGGCCATCTCCGGGTCGGTCATGATGGTGGCCGGGTTCGAATTGACCAGGACCACCTCGTAGCCTTCCTCCCGGAGGGCTTTGCACGCCTGCGTGCCCGAATAATCGAACTCGCAAGCCTGGCCGATCACGATCGGGCCGGAACCGATGATCAGGATCCTGTGGATGTCGTCTCGTCGAGGCACGGGCGCGGTTTCCTGTAGCGTCTTGCTGCGGTTTGCCCTGGGAAAACGGTTCCCCACCGGCCTGGATATCCCGGTACAAAATCTCTTGAGTTTACCCCTGAGGCGGGGGCGCTTTCAACCGGTCCAGCCCCGGACGGGGGACGCGGGGCGCCTGTAACCGCTTTGCGTCCGCCTGTTCGATGGGTCAGCCCCCGGGGCCGTGGGATGCGGGGCCGCCCGTCCCAGCGCGGTAGCGATAGTAGGCCGCGCAGGCCCCTTCGGCGGACACCATGGGGGCCCCCAGCGGATGCTCGGGCGTGCAGCGTGTGCCGAAACACGGGCATTCCGGTGGCTTGCGATGCCCCTGGAGCACCGCTCCGGCCATGCATTCGGACGGTTCTTCGGCCGTCAGATGGCCCACGTCGAAGCGGCGTTCCGCGTCCAGCTGGCTGTACTCCGGTCGCAACCCCAGCCCGCTGGCCGGAATCGACCCCATCCCCCGCCACTTGCGCTCCACCGGCTGGAACACCTGATCCATCAAGCGACGTGCCCCCACGTTCCCCTCTGGCCGCACCGAACGCCGGTACTGGATCGCCACCTCGGCCCGCCCCGCCTCCAACTGCTCGATGCACTGGGCAATCCCCTGTAACAGATCCAGCGGTTCGAAACCGGTGACGACAATCGGCACGTCGTACCGGCGGGCGATCGGTTCATATTGGTCGGTGCCCATGACCGTGCAAACATGCCCGGCGGCCAGGAAACCCTGCACCCGGCAGTCCGGCGAGTCCAGGATCGCCCGGATGGCCGGCGGCACCAGCACATGGGCCACCAGCAAGGAAAAATTCCGCAGCCCCAGCCGTGCGGCGTGAGCTGCCGCCATCGCGTTGGCCGGCGCCGTCGTCTCGAAACCCACGGCAAAGAACACCACCTCCCGGTCCAGGTGTCGCTGAGCCAAGGCCACGGCGTCCATGGGGGAATAGACCACGCGCACGTCGCCGCCTCGTGCTTTCGCCCCCAAAAGATCCATGGCCGAACCGGGTACTCGCAGCATGTCTCCGAAGGAACAGAAGATCACTTCGGGCCGCGAGGCAATGGCGATCGCCTTGTCGATGAGTTCCACGGGAGTGACACAAACCGGGCACCCGGGCCCGTGGATCAAACGGATCTGGTCCGGCAACAGCCGATCGATGCCGAAGCGCAGGATGGCGTGGGTCTGGCCGCCACAGATCTCCATGATCTGCCAAGGCCGGGTCACCAGGCGCAGGATCCGCTGGGCCCACGCCCGCGCCTGCTTCGCGTCACGATATTCGTCCACGTACTTCACGCGTCTTGCTCCTCGGGCAGCTGCGGGTCGGCCGTTTCCACGCCCCCTTCGGCCTCGGCCAAATACCGGAGCACCTCGTCCGCCTCCCGCTCATCCAATCGACTGATGGCGAAGCCAGCATGGACGATCACGTAGTCGCCCACCTCCGCCTCGGGGGTGAAGGCCAGGCAGGTTTCGCGGGCCACCCCGCCGAACTCCACTTTGCCCATCGGCAGCCCGTCTTGCTGGTAAACCTCGACGATCCTACCGGGAATCCCCAGACACATCGTAGGCGTCCTTTATCCGCCCCAGGGCGATATGAAGTTGTCCCAAGGCAATGCCGCCGTCCCCGGGGGGAACCTGGCGGTGCGCATACACGTCGAAGCCCGCCGCCTCCAGCTGCTGTTGGGTGCGTTCGGCCAACAGCCGATTCTGGAAACAACCGCCCGTCAGCACCACCGAAGCCACACCCGCCCGCTGCGCGACGGCCACGGCCAGGTTGGCCAGGGCGTTGTGGAAGCGCGCACTGATACGGCCAACGGGCACGCCCCGCGCGCGGTCCTCCAGCACGGCTTGGATCAGCGGCCCCCAGTCGGCCACCGCTGGAGTCCCCTCGCCCAGCGGCAGCGGATAGGCCGACGGCTCGTCCCAATCGGCAGCGTATTCCAGCCCCATCGCTGACTGGCCCTCGTAGCTGATCACCGGAGGCTGACCACACAAAAGGGCCACACCGTCGAACAGCCGCCCCATGCTGCTTGTGCGAGGACAAACCCGCGGACGGCCCAGGAGCGACAGGAGCACCTCCAGCTCGCCCGGCTCCAGCCACGGCTCCAGCCACCGCGAAGCGCCACGCCCGAACAGCTCGAACAACACCCCCAGCGCCGACCGGCGAGGCTCACGCACGGCCCGGTCCCCACCAGGAAGTCCAAAGGTGCGCAAATGGGCCACGCGCTGCGACCATCCGTCCCGCCACAAAAGCACCTCGCCGCCCCACACCGTCCCGTCCGGTCCGTAACCGGTGCCGTCCCAGGCCAGTCCCAACACAGGGCCGGGGAGTTGATGTTCGGCCACGCACGCGGCCACGTGCGCCTCGTGATGCTGCACCCGCACCAACGGCACGTCCCATCGCAGGGCCAACTGTTCCGCTTCCCGGGTCGATGCATAGTCCGGATGCAGGTCACAGGCGATGGCCTGCGGCACCGCACGGAAAAACTCGACCAGATCGCGGATCGCCCGCCGGTGCACCTGGATGGCCAGCCGATTGTCCAGGTCCCCGATGTGCGAACTGATAACGGCCTGAGGGCCCAGCGCCAAGCCCACCGTGTTCTTCAGGTGGCCGCCGACGGCAAGCACCACCGGGGCAGGCCCAGCACGAGAAGCACCTCGCCGTTCGGTCAACCCGTTAGGGTTGGCCGGCCGGTGCGCACTCGCCGGTGGGCCCACCGGAAGCGGCAAAGGGGCGAAGCCGCGCGCACGACGCAGCAACTCCACACCCCTGGCCGTGACCCGCGCCACCGAATCGTCCACCGGACGGACGATCGGCCGGTTGTGAGTAAGCAGCCAATCGGCCAAGGACCCGAGCCGCTGGATCGCTTCGCCCGTTTCCACAGCCATCGGCTCCTCTGACAAGTTGCCGCTGGTGCAAACGATGGGCCGGCCGATCCGTGCCATCATCAGGTGATGCAAAGGCGTGTAGGGGAGCATGACACCCAGATAGGGATTGCCCGGCGCCACGGCTTCGGCGATGTCGTCCGTTGAGGCTGGATCGCTGCGGCGGCGAACCAGGAGGATCGGGGCGGCGGGCGAAGCCACGGCCTGGCGCTCCGCTGCGGTCAGCTCACATCGGCAAGCAACCTCGTCGGGCGAACCCATCATCACCGCAAACGGCTTGTGCGGGCGCCGCTTGCGCCGGCGTAGCCGCGCAACCGCCGTTGCGTCGGTGGCATCAACCACCAGCTGGAATCCGCCCAACCCCTTCAGGGCCAGGATATCCCCGCCACAAACCACCTCGGCCGCCCTCGCCAGTGCCTCTTCGCCTCGCGCAACCGACTGCCCTGACGCCGTGAGCAACTCCAGCTGCGGGCCGCACGACGGACACGCGATCGGCTGGGCGTGAAAACGACGGTCGCCCGGTTCTTCGTACTCGCGCCGGCAGTCCGCACACATGACGAACCGCGCCATGGACGTCCGCGGCCGATCATAGGGCAAACCCTCGATGATCGACCAGCGCGGGCCGCAATTGGTACAATTGGTGAAGGGATAAGCGTAGCGCCGCTGGTCCGGGTTGCGGATCTCTTCCAGGCATTCGGGGCAGGTGGCCAGGTCGGCGGGAATGGTGGGCAGGGGAGCGGCTTCGCCCTGACTCTGGCGGATGCGAAAACCGGCTCCCTCCCCGTCCACCCATTCGATCTGCCGCACCTCCAGCGCTTCGATCCGCGCCTGCGGCGGGCCCGCGCGGAGCCGCTCACAGAACCGCTCCAATGCCTCCGCCCGTCCCTGCACTTCGATCTGTACCCTATCGGCTGCGTTGAGCACCCACCCGGAAAGGCCCTCCTCAACGGCGCGGCTGTAAACAAAGGGCCGAAAACCCACCCCCTGGACCACGCCGCGCACGACGATCGCCAGCCGACGGATGGAATCGTTCTCAGCGCACGAGTCGCCCACTATCGACCGTGTCTTCACAACGTGTCACCAGAAGCGTGAGAGGCAACGGCAGTTACCGCAGGCCACTTTCATTGTAGACACGTGCCGGAATTCGGCCACGGCACGCCAACCCCATAGGCCGGGCAGCCCTCAGCCATGGCCGTCATGAGCGCTCCGCCCCGGAAGGAGAGGACCAGGGGGAAGGAAACACCCTCGTATTGGGCCGGCCGCGCGGAGTGTGACTCACAGGTGTGCCGCTGATCCGTGCCACGGGGACCAAAGCGCGCGGCCCCGCCGCCTGACACCCTGATGGCAATCGTTCGATGGCGCCGCCAGATCCGGGCGCCCAGCCGTGGTTACCAGCGGCCGCGGCCTCGCCCGCCCCCACGCCGCGAGCGTTCCGGCCGTGGACGCGCCTCGTTGACCGTCACCCGCCGTCCGGCGATATCGGTCAGATTCACCCCTTCGATCGCTTCCTTGGCCTCACCGTCGTCCGGCA
Organism: Planctomycetota bacterium; assembly: GCA_015661985.1. GTDB lineage: Bacteria > Planctomycetota > Planctomycetia > Pirellulales > Thermoguttaceae > SZUA-1497. The sequence continues at coordinate 5,396 of DQVB01000694.1, forward strand.
TCTCCACAAAGGCAAAGCCCCGGGACCGCCCCGTCTGGCGATCGATGATGATCTTCACCGATGAGACTTCGCCGTAGGCCTCAAAAGCCTGGCGGATGTCGTCCTCCGACGCCTGGTACGAGAGGTTCCCTACATAAATGTTGGTCACGACCACGTCCTTTCCACAAAACGGACACTCACAACACACCGAGAATCTCGCGGGAGATCACCACCCAACCTCTGCGGAAAGGAATCGTCGCCCTGACCTGCGTGGGATACGGACCTGTCCCGCAATCCTTAAATATGCCGCTTCGACCGCCCGCAGTCAAGCGTCAAACCGCAGCCCACGCGCCTGGCCCCGGAAGTGGACGGGATTGGGGGCAACAACACCCTTATTGTGGGGAGCTGTTCCTGTCTGGAGAACCAGTCGGCTTTGTGGAACCGGAGCCACTCAATCCGGTGCCCGGTACAAGAAACCTAGCCGCCGCTGCGACCATTGCCACATGACACCGCGCTGTTGCCCCAGGCCGGGATGTGCCCGAGCCAAAAGTAGCAATCCCGGCGCGCTCTGCAATCGAGTCCGGCGGATCGCTCCTTCCTGCCTCGGAACGGACCGCAACGACAGGATGACCCCAACCGGCCGCGAAAGGGCTTCCAGCGTGGTGAGCGATGGTCGCAATGAGTCGGCCCCGCCAGCGGTTCACACGCCACCGGCCTAATCCAGGCCGGGAAGCGCCCTTTCGTCGACCAGTCGCAAGTAGATCTCCCGCATGGCCACGAACAGTTTTTCGTAGGTACCTTCGTCACCCGGCTCGGGAGGGGCGAATTCCAACCCGCTCTGGTACAAGTGGCCCAACAAATCCACGACCGTGGCCCCTTCGAAGCGGTAGCTTCCGTCAAACAGCCGCCGGTCGTTCGTCTCTAGCGCACGGCAGACGCCAGCCAGCAAGGAGCGGATATATCGTTTGGCTGTGTTATACTCGATAAACGTCTGCGGGTCTCGGCGTCGCTTTTTTGGATAGACGTTCTCCAGCGTGACCAGCAATTTGTCCACCGCCTGGAGTACTTCCTGGCCGACCTCGTAATCCAGTGACTGCCCTGGGGCTAGGGCAGCTAGTTTCTCAAGGAGCATGTCCCGGGCAAGTTCGAAGCTGTGCCGGGCATCGTCAAACTCAGGGCTTAAAAGCACTCTGGGCCACACGGTGTTCAGAACGCGAGCGTCCGAGGCACGGAAAACCAGATTCTTGCCGCCGCTACTGCCACGGTCGGTCAACCGTATGTGTTGGATATCGCCGCGCGCCAACGGGAAATCGATCTCTTTCATCAACCATCGGTTGCGATCGGCGCACTGGACGGCGAGTAACGGCCCGGAGAGTTCGTTCAAAAGCCAGTTGAGCATCCTGGTCTCATCACCTTTGAGGGCAAACTGGTAGTACTTGGTCACCTTGTCGCGCATCATGCGTTGGCGTCTTTCCTCTCGCTGCAAGAAACCGGGATTCAACTGCGCGCGATACTGGCGGTTCTTCAGTCGCGTCTCAAAATAGACTTCCACAGCGCGCAGACAGTTTTCCAGTTCCTGTTCCACCGCCTCGGCGTTGATCTTGCGGGCTATGGCGGCGGATTGTACCAGAAAGCCTTGCGCTGCCCGATACTGTGCCTGGGCGGAAATGAGCGAACTGAGTGCCGTCGCGCCTCTGGTTGGCGGCAAATACAGCGGCATCACCAGCGTCGTATCTTGCGCTGGCGGGCCGCTGATCAGCGCCTGGGGACGAGCTTCGCGGACGGGTCCGGCCAGGCACCCTGCGGCAACCAACGCAGCCACACAGGCGGCTGGCAGCGCCCGGCCGGCAATCGTCCCGGAAGGCTGTGCCCGCCGTCCCGGCCGAAGCCCCACGTTTCTCAATAACTCTGCGGCCCAGGCGCACGGCCTGCTATGGTACGGCTGCTGAAGCATTGGTGTTTCTCCCTAGTTTTGTGTCTGGTGGACTGGTGGACCGCTGAACTGGTCGACTAGTCGACTGGTGCGCTCCGGGGGCAACCCACAGGTTTTCGTCCGGTTGCTCGCCGGCCGGTGGAAGCAGGCCCGGCGATACGGCGGCGGCGTAATGCAAGTTCGGCACTGGGGCCTTCTCGGGGATGGCCGATTCAGCGTACACGGCCACCACATTGCCATCGGCGTCAAGGATGACACTCCCGTACGGACGCTGCGGCAATTCCACCAGCACATGAAGCAAACACGGCTGACCAGGGAAGTCCGGCATTCTCGTAATCAGGTAGGTCCTCCCTCGAAACGTCTGCGGCTTGAACCTGTCGTACTTGGTGATCGTCAACCCTTTGTGGGGATAGCCGACCACACGGATGGGCATTCCCTCCCCCAACCCAGCCGAGCACTTGGTGTCAGCCACCGGCACCGTAGCGGGCAGCGGCTCGCGGGTTGTCAACAGGCCCAGGTCCACGTAAATCTGATGTTGCGGCGAATCGAACCCCACGTAGGCCGCGTGTACGCGAAGCTGGTCGATGTGCACCTCGGTTTGGCCCGTGCCGTCAACCGCCACTAGCTCCATCCCCCGCTGGCGAAATCGGGCCAGCTCCGTGACCACCGTGGCGGTGGTCAGCAGGATATTCGGCCTCACCGCGGAGGCGGTGGCAAACGGCCACGCCGCAGGCGGCTCCTTCTGCCGCACCTGGACCAAAAACACCACGGCGGCCAACTGCTCGGCCGGTCCGGCGTCTTCGTCGACAGAAGCCGCTCCCCCTGCTGCTTGTTCGGCACCTGTTTCCTGGCGGCCGGTCCCCTGTCGGTCCGTTTTCCCTGTCTGCGGCTCCTGTTCCGGCTCGTCCGCCGGCCCGCCCTGGGAAATCCCCTCGGTGGCCTCTTCGCCGCCTGCCTCCGTCTGCGCTTTCGCAGCTCCTGGTGCCGGTCGCCCGGCAAAGTGACCGCCTGTGTCCCGCCTGCCCGTTTGCAGGAGCATTACGGCCACAGCGACGGCCAGAAAGGCTATCAGGGCGCCCGTGCAAACGGCCAGTAGAACGACCATCGGCACCATTCGGCTTCCGGCCTGCTGGTCGCGACGCCCCTTGGCCTCAACAGGGGCATACAGCGGAGCCCGTGGAGCGGAGGGCGCAGAATCGGCCAGCAGCGAGTCCCACGACTCGGCCACCTCGGCGGCATGTGCCGGCGGGGGTCGTCCACCCGGCTCGAAGGCGGCCGGCTCGCGTGGTAACTGATCGAGGGGAATCGCCCCCGCGGTCCCGGCGGCCGGCTCGGTTTCGATGGCCAACACCTCCAGCCGCGGGCCCCCTTGGCCCAGTTGTATCTGATCCCCCGGTGTCAAACGAGCGCGCCCCACCACCGGGCGGCCGTTGATGTACGTGCCGTTGGTCGAATTCAAGTCGGTGAGAAAACAGCCGGTTTCAGACAGCTCGACCAGCGCGTGGCGCAGGGAAACCAGTTGGCCGGGTTCACTCTGGAACCGTAACGCACACTGATCCCCCCGCCCAACATGGAAAGACGCACCGGCGTACTCCCACGGGAACTGCTCGTTGGGCGTCGGTCTAACCCGCAGTTTGATCTTCACCTCCCAGAACCTTTACCAAGAAGCGTTGTTCGCCAGCCTGCAACTCGGCCGTCGTACGCACAGTGATTTCCCTGATCCGCAGCCAAGTGCCATTGCGCGACTTGCAATCCTCGATGTGCCAGCGGCCTTGGTGGTCGACAAACACGCGGGCGTGCCGGGGACTGACGAACGCGTCGTTGGGGACCCCCACACGGCATCTGGCCGCATCGCTGCCAATCCATTGCTCGCTGTCCACCAAGGACACCCGCTGCCCTGGCCCGGCCGGGGCGATTTCCACGATCGCCGGCAGTTCTTGGCCCAGCTCGGACGCCGAAAGCACCTGCCATTCCTGGGTGACCCGGGCGCCGCGGCTATCGGCCGCCCCGGCCGCACCTTCCGGCCGTGCGGGCGTCCCTTTTTCAAACCGGAACCGATGGTTTCCGACCAGGAACTCCTGGCCCTCTCTCAACACCGCGCTGGCCACTCGGGCGAAGGTGCCGTTGGTGCTCCCCACATCTTTCACCCGCCATACCATACGGTTCTTAGCCGTGGTGCGGTAGATCTTGAAATGTGCCGCCGAAAGGAAACTGTCATGCGGGATGGTCACATCCCCTTCGGTTCGTCCCACGAGCAGTTCGTCGGAGCGGATCCGCACCCACTGCCCATCCTGTTGTCCGTCATCCAACACGCAAAGCAGCGCCATGGGCGGACGGTGTAATGGGCGGTAGGGGATCGCCGTATCTGCCTGGCTGCGCCGCGGCGGGACCTGAGCGACGGCGGCCCCGGCCTGAGGCTCGACCCACCGCCGGATGTCGGTGGCCGACTCCAGGCGGGTCCCACGCTCTTGCTCCGCCGAACTCACCTGCACCGACAAGTCGCTCTGGCAGCGGGGACACACCGCCGCACCGGCTGCCAGTCCATCGAAGCCACAGTACGGACAGGTGTTCACGACGAACTCCGCAACTGATCCTCCACCCCCGGCTGGCGACGAGCACGCCAGTGGTTACAACCCCCGTAGCAGCCGACCGCGCTGCGATCAACGGATTGTGTCGCCATCACATTCGCTCGAAGGGTGTCTGAAAGCCAATCGTTAAGAGCCTATCCCAAAATGGCGGTCTGGCCTGTCTTCCGACCGTGTCACCGACTGCGACTGAGGGCCCCAAGTTTCATCCTGGGACCGGCTTTGAGCCACGCCACGGTCACTGCCCTATTCTCTCAAAGCGATCGCGCTTTGCCGCGGCACTAATGCCCGCGTCTTCGGGCCTCCTCGGCCGCAGCCGCCGCTTTGGCCGAGCGCCGTGCGGCGTCCCTGCTGAGTATTAGCCCCACGCGCTCCTCCCAAAGCTGCCCGGCCATCTGTCGCCTCAATTCCGTTTTTGCTTCGTCGCGCGAGTCTCTCAGCTTCTTCTCCAGCTTTTGAATCCGTCCTTCGAGTTGGGCCAGTTTACGCCACCATTCTGCGGCCAGGGGATCGGAGTGAATCCCATCCGGGTCGTCGAAATACTTCGCCCCCTGGGCCAGCACCAGACAGATCTCCGCCGGCTTGCCGCCTCGGTAGCGCATCACGATCTTCGGGGCCCGCTGGTCGAACATACAGCAGAGCCCGGTTTTGCGTCCCCTCGTGTACTGGCAGAGATACTCCGGCCGCCCGGTGTCGTCCCACGACTTCAGCCAACCCTGTTTATAATTCCTCTTGTATTCGATCCGAAGACAGGGCTTGCCGTTGGGGTGGAAAGCGATCGTCACGCCGTCGAGCCGTTCCGATCGATCCTCGCTGAACAGCGCGGCGATCTTGTCTCCAGAAACCAGCGGGAAGAGCCCCGATTGCCTCTTCGACATGCTGATGGCTTCGGACTCCACCGTATCGACGTCCATAGAGACACGGGCGGCTTCGTCCAATAACTCCTGGGCCTGGGGCGATAGCGCGCGCGGCTCGCCCACGGACGACGTCGCCGGCTGATGAACCCGGGCAAGATCAGCCGCGCTTATGGGCCTTGCCGGAACAACTTCGGGTGACAAAGGCAGGCCGGGCCTTTGTGGCCCTGGGCCATCTGCGCCGAATTCGGCGTCGCCCGCCGGGGGCCGGTGGTCGTCCCACCCAGCCCCTTCGCTGCCCGGCGGGGCTTCGCCAAACGATCCAGGTACCGGTGGCATCGTCGCGGGAGCGGGTGGCCTCATCGGGTCGCCCGCCTGGTCACGACCCGCGGTGTGCATTTGAGCC
>DQVB01000548.1 GCA_015661985.1 Planctomycetota bacterium
GCGGTCGCGCGGGGAGGCGGCGGAGCAGGGGCCGTCGATGAAGATCGCCCAGTTCCTGGCGCGGCTCTACCTCCCGCCGTACGTCTACTTCCCCGTGGCCAACGTCCGCGTTTCGCTATGGATCCTGCTGGCCGTGGGGCTGGCCACCGGCTACCTGGCCGGCACGATCGGCGTGGGCGGGTTCATCGGCGTGCCGGCCATGATCTACGTCTTCGGCGTACCCACGGCGGTGGCGGCGGGTACCGAGCTTTATCTGGCCATGTTCATGGGCGCCTTCGGCGCGCTGAACTACGCCTACCAGGGGTATGTGGATATTCGGCTGACGATGCTCCTGTATCTGGGGTCATTGATGGGGATCTACATCGGGGCCTACGGCACCAAGGTGGTCCAGGAAGTGCTCATCCGTCTGGTGACCGGCACGGTGATCCTGATTTGTGTGCTCAGCCGCGCGATTGCCGTGCCCATGTACCTGCGTCAACTGGGTTGGGTGGACATTGATCCGGGGTGGGACCGGTATTTCAATGGGGCGAGCAAAGCGTTTCTGTTCTTGGCGGGGACCACCGGCACGGTGATCATCCTGGCCAACGTGATCCAGGCCTACCGCCAGAGGCGGCGGGTCCAACATACCTTGATGAAGGCTCGGGCCGCGGCGTGAGGCCATGTGTTTTTCCGGCGGCGCGCATGCCGGCCGAGTCTGACAGAGGGGGACGGGCCATGGACGAGAAAGAGAAAAAGGAAAAGAAGACGACGAGCATTGATGACTGGATGATCCGCATTTCCTTTGCCGAGGCGGGGGAACCCGAGATGGGTTTCGAAGCCACCGGAGGCGAATTGGAGCGGAAAACCAAACTGGCCCTGGACAAGATCGTGGTGGTCCGCTCCGAGCGGATGGCTGCCGCCCAAGGGCGGCCCGAGGGAACCGCCGGACCGACGGCCCCGCCGGAGGCCGCCGGGGAGAAGCTCCGCGTCATGGTGCTGGACGACGAGCCGATTGTGGGCAAGCGGCTCCGCCAGGCGCTGGGGAAGTTGGGCTTCGAAGTGGAAGTGTTCGAAGACCCGAAGGAGGCCATTGCCCGGCTGGGCCAGTGCCACTTCGACATCGTGGTGACCGACCTGCGTATGGAAGAGCTGGACGGCATCCAGGTGCTGGAATACATTACATCCAACTGCCCCCGCACGCGGGTCATCTTGATCACCGGCTACGCCACGGTGGAAGTGGCTCGCGAAGCGCTGGTCAAAGGAGCTTTCGACTTCATCGCCAAGCCGTTCAAGCCGCGGGATCTGCGGGCGGCGGTCAACAAGGCGGCCTTGTCGCTGGGACACAAGCCGCTCGTCTGAGGCAGTGCGCGAGAACGCGGCGCACCGAGACGGGCCTGAGGGAGGGGAAAAAGATGACACCTGAGGAGAACCGCCCTGAGGCGGAGCGCCAGGACCGCCTCCGCGTGCTGGTGCTGGACGACGAACCGATCGTCGGTCAACGACTCCGCCAAGCGCTGGCGAAACACAACTTCGACCTGGAGATTTTCGACGACCCGGCCCAAGCGCTCGTGCGGCTGGGCCAGCGTCATTTCGATGTGGTAGTCACCGACCTGCGGATGGAGGGCACCGACGGCATCGGGGTCCTGGAATATGTCAACGCCCATTGTCCCGACACGCGGGTCATTTTGATCACCGGGTATGCCACGGTGGAGGTGGCTCGCGAAGCATTGGTCAAGGGTGCTTTTGACTTCATCGCCAAACCTTTCAAGCCGAACGACTTGCGGCAGGTGATCCATAAGGCGGCCTTATCTCTGGGACGAAGCGGCATTGGCTGACTCGACGCGCCAGTCCACATCCCCCTCGCCCCGGACCGCGGACCAGCCAGGGGCCAGCGGGGCTGAATCGCTCGTTTCATCCTCCTCGCTGGAGACGAGCATCCGCGAGGCGCAAGAGGCGCTCCGCGCCCGCCCCCGCGTCTCGCTCCGCCGACGCCTGGGAGGCGGCTTCCTCCTCTGGCTGCTGGGCAGCCTGGGATTGGCCGTCGTCTCCGTGGGCATCGTTGCTCGCATCCGCACGAAGGTGGCCTTCATGGAGACGGCCACCAGCTACAGCTTTGAAATCCAGCAAGCGCGCCGGTTCGAGAAAAACTACTTCCTTTACGGCACCGGCCTGGCCGACGTCCAAGTGCACATCGACCGCGCCCAGGCGATCTTGGATCAGGCCGGCGACGAGCTGGCCATGGTGATTGGCCGGGAGGATTTCGAGCTGATGGCGAGACATCTGCGACGCTACCGGGAACTGGTCGACCAGCTGGCCGGGCTCGACTCCCGGGCCGACGACTCCGCCGCCGAGCGGCTCCACGCCATCGAAGAGGAGCTCCGCACCCACGGTGCGGAAATGGTCGCCGTCGCTGAAAACCTGGTGGCCAAGGAACGCCAGGCGGTCAACTCCATGCTGGCCGTCTCCCAGCGGATCCCCGTCGCCTTCATGGCCATCCTCGTGCTCCTCATGCTCTACTTGGCGGCCTTCGTTTCCAAACAGATCCTGGCTCCTTTGAAGCGCATGGTGGGCTACTCCCGGCGGATCGCCCGGGGAGACTTCACCCCCATCACGCCGCGAAAGAAGTACCACGACGAATTCTCCGAATTGGCCGTGGCCATGAACCACATGATGCTCCAGCTGGCCCAGCGCCAAGACCTGCTGGTCCGAGCCCACAAGCTCAAGGCCGTCGGCACACTCACCGCCGGCGTGGCCCACGAACTGAATAATCCCCTGAACAACATCATCCTCACCGCCTCCATGCTGGAAGAGGATTTCCACGACATGTCGGCCGACGAGTGTCTGGAACTGGTCCGCGACCTGGTCAGCGAATCAGAACGGGCGCGCAAGATCGTACGCAACCTGCTCGACTTCGCCCGCGAAAGCGAAGGAGAAATGGAGGCGCTGCGCATCGACCAGATCGTGGAAGATACCCTGCGGCTGGCGGGCAACCAGATCAAATTGGCCAAGGTCAAAGTGGAAGGCCAGGTGGAGGAGAACCTGCCGCCCGTCTACGGCGACCGCCAACAACTGGAACAGGTCTTCCTGAACCTGGTGCTCAACGCCCTGGATGCCATGCCCCAGGGCGGGCGGCTGAGGATCCATATCGGCAAGAGCCCCGACCGCGAATCGGTGGCCGTGCGCATCGAAGATACCGGCGTGGGAATCCCCAAACAGCGCCTCCAGGAGATCTTCGACCCCTTCTTCACCTCGAAGAAGTCCAAAGGCACCGGGTTGGGGTTGTCCGTTTCGCTTGGTATCGTCCAACGCTACGGAGGCGATATTCACGTGGAAAGCGAAGTGGGCAAGGGATCGGCCTTCACCGTGCTGCTGCCGGTAACCAAAGTGCCAGCCGACATTGCCAACCCCTTCGAGCGGGATAACGCCGGGGACTGACGGATGACGCGAAAAGCCGCCTCGAGAGAGGAACTTCCTGCCCACGGCGCGCGGGAGGCTCGATCCTGTCGGCCATCGGCCAACGCTCCACGCCACAGCCCGCCCTGAATGACCGCCCGCAATTGTGCCACAGACGGCCCACGAAAAAGCCGAAATGCGAGGCACGAAAGCGCGAAACAAGCACGAAACCCGAAATCCAAATGTTCCCAAACGTACCGGTGCACCGCTGGATTCTGTGCCGCAGCCGCCGGATCGCAGCCAGTGTTCTTGTCATTGGGGTTTCGGGCATTCGGATTTGTTTCGGCATTCGGATTCAGACATTCGGATTCAGACATTCGGATTCAGACATTCGGATTCAGACATTCGGATCTGTCGTTAGCCGGGTAGGGTGGGGCAAGGTCGCCGCCCGTGGCGGTGGGCCGGCGCAAACGGACTCGACGAGCCGCCTGTGCCGTTTTTCCCTCGATCAGTTCTTTACGGCGCCAGCAGGACCACCGCTGAGACCGTTTGCCTGTCCACCCCTACCAGTCTCCGCGCCACGGGCTGCCCCAGGTATACTGAATGTGATCCAGCCAGTGGCTTGCCACACGCGCCGGGGGCCCAGGCGATGGACGGGCGACGCTTCACTTTCAGCCTGACCCAGCTCATGCTGTTCACCGTGCTCTGCGCGCTGGTGGCGGGGCTGATGACGGCATCGCGATACGAGGCCGCCGCACGGAATATCCGCGGTCTGGCCTTCTCGCCGGACGGCCGACTCTTGGCCGCTCGCTTGGCGAGCAGAGTCGCTGTCTGGGACCTGAGTCAGCCGGGTTCCTGGCCGCTGGTGATGTCGCTGAGTGGGCTGCAGTACTACGCCCCTGTCGGCCTGGTCTCGGGAGGCCATGCCCTCTGTTTCGTCGGCCCGACACAGGTGGCGATCTGGGGATGGAACCCGAAAACGGGATAGCCAGGCTTGTTCGTCTGGGACGTGGCCGAAGAACGTACCATCGCCGCGGCCAGTTTTTCTTTTCCGCCCGGATTGATCGATGTGGCTCCTGATGTGGGGCTGGCCGCCGTTTGTCCCGCAGCGCCCTCGTCTGGCGTCGAACTGTGGAAACTGAAGACGTGCCAGCCAGAGAGCCAACTGCCCATCGCCGGCTGGATACACTGCGTCGCCCTGTCGCCTGACGGAAAAAGGGTAGCTGTCAAAGTGACCGTCGGCGGCCAGCAGGAGGAGATCGAGATCTGGGATGTGGCATCGGGAAGCAAGGTCGCCGCATGGCCACACGAAGGATATGTGGCAAGGATGCTGTTCTCGCCGGATGGGAGATGGCTGGCCATTAACGAATCCTACAGCGAAACCCGGGTCCTGGACCTCCAAGATGGTTCCCTCACGACCCTTGGGTCACCCGAGAGTTTCCGGCCATTGCGTCCGCTGGCCTTTTCACCGGAGGTGAATCTTCTTTTGGTGGCCGATCACCTTGACGGCGGCGTCCGCCTGTGGGACGTGGATGCGGGCAAGCCGGTCGGGGACCCCATGGCACAGACGCTCATCACCCACGGCTCCTGGCTGCGGCCAACCGGGGCCTGGTCGCCCGACGGGCGATATGTGGCCGTGGCCGGCGAAGATGAAGTATCCCTTTGGGATACTCGGACGTACCGCCGCGTGAGGACACTGAGCCGCAGCCGGCGCGGCATGTTCACCATGGTGTTCAGCGCATCGATTATGGGTTGGGCGATTGCCTGGGGGAGGGTCACCCGCAGGCGACGGCGCCGCGAGGCGGCCGGGCAGCCGCAGGGGGCCGAACCACTGCTTTTGGCCCCGGCGGTACAACTTGTGCTCCACCCGGTGCGGGCGCCGGCGGCAAGAGCATTCCGTACCTTTGCCCTGGTGGGGCTGGTCACGCTTGTCGTGATCACCGTGGTCGCCGACGCGTGGGGGCTGTACAGGCTTTGGGACCTCGCATGGCTCTTCGTCGTCGTGGGGATTGTGCTGTTCGGCCTGAAATGGTTAAGCAGGCCAGCTGCGTGGCTGTTGCGCCTTCGGTTCGATCCGCATGCGGCTGAGGTCAAACGAGCCTCGCGCGCCGCAGGCTGGCGAACTGGCTGCCGGCATTTCGGCCCGGTCAGGGCGTACTTCTTCGGGGCCTCGCAGATAGTGCCCAGGGTCGAGCGGGAGTTCGAAGCGGTGCGCGAACGGTTCTCCGAAGTCGTCGGCCACCCTGTCGAGCCCCGTGAGCGGCTGTTGATCCTGGGGTTCAAGACTTACGAGGATTTCTTTGCGTACACGCGAGGGTATTTCCCTACGCCCGGCTATTACGTAGCGGAGCGCACTCAGCAAATCGCTCTCTGTGCTCAAGCAGCGTTGGATCGGGCGATGGAGCCGGTCTATTCGCTGCGAGTGTTGATGGCCCTGTACTTCCTGGATCAATACAAAGGCTTTCTGCCGCCCCCGTGGCTCCAGTTGGTCGTCAGCCACGCGGTGGCGGGCGGGTTGGAGGAGGGCAGGCAGCGGCAGGTGCACCGGGCACTGCGCCTCTGGCAGCAGCGGGATCCCGCGGCGCGCGAGCCGGGGCTGGTGGCTCTATCGCGCCGCCAAGCGCTTCGGGTGATCTGCCGCAGTTACGAAAGGAGGAGCTTCCGCCAGACGGCCTGCTGGACTTGGGAGATGACATCGTTGGCCCAGTATCTGCTCGCGGACCCCACCGGCCACCGGCCCGATGCGTTCCGCGGTTTCCTGCGAACGTTGAGACTGGACGAACCCATAGAGGGCGCCTTCGTCCGCCACTTCGGCTACGGCTGGAAGCGGCTCATCGGCGATTGGCACGCTTGGGCGTTGGAGCAACCGATCGAGCCGCACGACGAGCCGCCGCCGCTGGTGGAGCAGCATTTGAAGCGGTCCGTGCTACCTGTGGTGGCGTGTGGCGAAGCGCCCATGCCGCTGCGTGCTGAAGCCATCCGCCATTTGGGAGCCGGCGGTTACTTGACGGGCGTCGAGACGCTGATCGACGTTTTGGACGACGACCGGGCGAGGCCTTTGCACGAGGAGGCCCTTTGGGCATTGGAGGTGATCGCCGGACGATCGTGCGGGCAACGAGCCGCGGGGTGGCACCAGTGGTACGACCAGGTGCGGCTCGATGAACCGCCCGCTCCCACGAGGGAGCCCGTGCCCGCACAGACGCAACCCACCGCGGCGGTGTCCCCCGAGCCATGGGCGACGGCCCGGGCACACACCGGCCGGGCTGGGTACCAAGAGCCGAAACCGGGCGGACCGGCGCCGGCCGCGGACGAAACGCCGGGGGAGGTGGCCATACCCGGAGCCCTAACCGCCTGCTGGGTCCTCTTTATCCTTGGGGGTGCCGTGGCCATCATCTGGTCGGTGGCCGTCTGGCTGCGTTTCCCATCGATAGTCGTCGGGCCTTCCATGGACGTGGTGTTTGCCGCTTACGTGTTGGCTGGTGCGTTCGCTGTGACACGGGGAACGGGGGCACAAGTTGGGAAGCTGAAGACCGCTGCCAGCTTGCTCGTGTTGACCGCGGCGATGGGCAACGTGTTCAGCCTGGCAGCTGGTGTGATGATCCACCTCCTGTTGCGGACGCGGAACATGAAACGATACTTGGCGCGCGTTCGCGTTTGACGGCCACGACCGCCGCATGTGCCAGCCGCGATCCACGTTTTCCGAGACGATGGGCTGCCTGTTTTCCCCAAGCGACGTAGCCCCAGCGTTGTAAACCGGCACGGCAGGATGGACATTCCTGTCCGTCATGAGTGGGAAAAAACGCGCAATAGCCTGGGCATCGTAGATGTCACAGAATATATGGGTTTTGCCGGACCGGCCAGCCTCAGCGCTCGAGCCCATGATTGACGGGCAAGGCCGTCCATCCTATGTTTCCTTTCCGCAACGTGGGTGTACAGCCTGTGCACGCGGGTGATTTGCTGTGGAGGCAAGGAGACGCGCGATGAGTGGGCGACGCTTCACCTTCGGGATGACCGAACTGATGCTGTTCACCGTGCTCTGCGCTCTGGTGGGCGGCCTGGTGCCGGCA
>DQVB01000189.1 GCA_015661985.1 Planctomycetota bacterium
GAAGACAAGGAAATTGGCCTCGGAAAGCTTCTTCATTACCTTCTTGATCGGGAAGGCTTTGCCGCCAGCGGGCCTCGTCGGGGAGACGACGGCTACCAGAATACTGCCCGCCACCATCACCAGCGAAAGAGCCGATGCCAAATAGAGGCAATCGCTCCCGTCCCCCGTCGTCCCCCGCAGCATCCTCCAACCGGTCAGTCCCCACCCGACCAACGCCCAGGCGACCGGCGCCCAAATGAACACCTTGGCCTGAGTGCCACCGCGGACGGCATCGTCGCCGATGTCGGCTGTCCCTGCAAACAACACGCTGTTCACCAGCGGCAAGGTGGCCGCATAGCACAAAGAATAAGCAAACATCACGCCCAAAAGGGGCTCGAATCGTTCTATCCTCGCCGCTTGGAACAGAAGCACCGCTCCGATCAAATGCGCCACGATCAAGATCCATTCGGCGTTCAGCCAGCGGTCGGCAATCCAACCCGCGAGAAAGGGGGCGAAAATACACGCCAATGGCAGCGTGGCGTAAATCCATCCCGTCTGTTCGCCAGTCATTTCCAGCGGGCCGAGGAGCCTGGCCGCCAGCACCGGAGCCCAGGCCCCCCAAATGGCATACTCCAAGAACATGACCACGCTGAGCGCCAAATACTTTCTCGCGTCAATTCCCACGGCTTCCCTCCTCACAACGCAGGTCGGCGTCACGGTCCCCATGGATACGGGGCTGCCACCCAGCGGCAGCCGAAAGGGTGGCCGCATTGTAGGCGAGCCCGCGCCGCGTGAAAAGTACGTTCGCCAAGGGCAAACGAAAGGGCCGAGACGTTCGGTCGGCTGCGCAAAGGCCCCGGTCGCCGAGACTCAGGTCGCCCCAAGGGGCGCCGCACTATCGACGCAGTGCATGAACCCAATCAGGGGGGCAGAGCGCCCGCCCTTTCGCGCGGCCGCGCGTCGGCCGATTCACCTCGTACCCCTTGAGGAAACGGCTATTGCGACAGAAACAGCGGCCGGTCGGCGTGTTGGATCGTGTGCAAGGCCACTTCGCCGAAGAGTTGGCGGACGAGGAAACTGCGGGCGCTGTTGCCCATGACAACCAGATCGGCGCCCCACTGTTTGGCATAGGGCAGCAGGTTGTCGCGGGCCGACCCGTCGACGTATTCGGTTTCCGAGCGGAACCCGTGCAGGTGGCAGTAATGGGCGGCCTCTTCCAACCGCCGGGCATCGTCTTCAGGACGGCCCCCAAAGCCCACGATGCGTAACGTCGCTTCGGGCCACACACGGAGCTGGACGAACTGCTTCAGCGTCTTGGCCGATTCGATAGACCCACTGTAGGCGACCAAGACGCGCTGCACCGGCCGGTACTCGGTTGCCTCAGCCAGGATGGGGCGCACGCCTCCGCAGATCAGCCGGCAGAGCAGCTGGCCGCTGTCCACATCCTCGAAGAAGTACTCGAACACGCTGCGAAGGCCGAAAACCGTCAGGTCGTGATAGCGGCAATAGGAGAGCATCAGCCGGAAGGCGTCCCCTTCTTCACGGAACACCTGGTGCGACACATTCGCCTCGTGGCAGGCCTGTTCGAATTGGCTGATGAACTGTTCGACGTGTTCTGCGGCGACCCGGTGACGGTGTTCGCGGAGCTCGTCGGCGGCCTCCTTGGCCCCGATGGGAACGGGGCCGACGATGTCCAGTTTCGTCGTATCGACCACGGTCACGCCGGTCAGTTCGGCCCCATGGGCCTGCGCCAATTCCACGCCGCGGCGGATGGCCGATGGGGTGTACGGCGTGCCCGCCAGCCCAACCAGAATGCGTTTGATCATCGTCACTCCTCGCGCTGAGGGCTTCGACCGGCATCCCTAATAGCACAGCGCCACTTTGCCGCGCCGGCGGGCGAAACAGCCTCGGCTCCGGGAGCCAGGCTCCGGAAGTGGCCATGTCCAACCAGGAGCCGGTCCGTCCGGTCCGCCAAGGCAACCATGGCGCCGGACGGTATGTGGTGGTTCACGTGTTGCGGCTCACAAAGCGGTCAACAGCGAACGGTTGAGTCGTTTTGCCATCATAATCCCAGGGCGGAGCCACCGGAACCCGGCCGCCGGACTCGCCGCGGTCGGTGCGGACCCTCACACCTCTGGGTACTGCCACGGCGGCCTGTACGGGCGGCGCAGCAGCCGGTTGGCCTCCGGATCATGGGGGCATTCCTCTTTTTCCCCGTCCCAGGCGATGCTGCGACCGAGCTTCAGGGAGAGCATTCCCAGCAGGCTGAGGCTGGTCGAGCGGTGGCCGATCTCGATGTCACACACCGGCCGCCGCCCCGTTTCGATGGAATCGAGGAAATTGGCCCACAACTCCGGGATGTTCTGGTAGTCGGGCATGTGGAGTTGGGGAGGCACATTGACCGGTTCCTTGCCCTTGTGGCGCGGATAGAATGTGGTCCCGTCACCGCGCCAGCCGATGTGGAGTGTCCCTTCCGTGCCGTAGAAGTAAATACCCAAGGGGTGTTTTTCGGCGTTGTTGCCCGCGTAACGGCGGTGTTCCCAGCAGGCCGTGAAGGAATCGAACTGGAACTGCACCACCTGCGTGTCCGGGGCGTCGGCGTTGTCTTGGCGGATGTACCGGCCGCCGCAGGAGGAGACCATCTTGGGATACTGCTCCTCGCTCCACCAGAGGATGTGGTCCATCCAATGAATGCCCCAATCGCCCAGGGTACCGTTGGCGTAATCCAGGAACTGGCGGAATCCCCGCGGGTGGATGGCTCGGTTGAAGGGCCGCAGCGGCGCCGGCCCGCACCACATGTCCCAATCCAACTCCTTGGGCGGGTCTTCGTCGGGAGTGGGCTGCCCGGGTCCACCTGCCGAATGGACGAAGGCGCGGATCATGCCCACCTTGCCGAGCTTTCCTTCTCTGAGGAAACGGATTCCCCAGATATTGTGCGGCGAAACGCGCCGGTGCGTGCCCACTTGTACCACGCGTCCGGCGGCCCGGGCGGCTTGGACCATGGCCCGCCCCTCGTTCAGCGTATGCCCCACCGGCTTTTCCACGTAGACGTGGGCGCCGGCCTGGCAGGCGGCAATCGTGATCAGCGGGTGCCAGTGATCCGGCGTGGCGACGATGGCGATCTCCGGTTTCTGTTCGTCGAGCAGTTCCCGGAAGTCTTTGTACTGCTTGGGCTCCTTTCCTGTCATTCCCTCCACTTCCTCTGCCGCCTTCTGCAGGAACCGGCCGTCCACGTCGCACAGGGCCACCACATCCGATCGGCCCGCCTGGATAGCCGTGCGGAGGATGTTCATCCCCCACCAGCCGCTGCCGATGAGCACCGTGCGGTACCGCTTGTCCTTTTCCGCGCCGCGGACCGCTGGTCCGGCAAAGGCCAAACCCGCCACACCGCTGGCCGCCAAGAAACCACGTCGTGTCACACCCATCGCCGTGCTCCTTTTTGCCAATAGAGCCGCAAGATCTCCGCGTGCCGCTGACCGGCCGGCGGCAGACCACCTGGGGGACATGGGCCGGCCACGCCGGTCGCTCACCAAAGCCAGCCGCTCAAGTAGCCAGTCTAAGCGGTGCCGAAGCGGCCAGCCAGTGCCAGGAGCCCAACAGTAGGCTGTTTCTGCGCCGCGATGGGCCGGGAACCGGAAAGCAGCGTTTTGATGATCGCCCCAGCGGCACGGCCTGGGGTATCCGCTGCCCGCCAACCGCCGCTGAGCCAGCCCGGACCGGACCGGACGCTGGCCGGGGTGTCGCGTCGAGGCGTATAATCGAAACGCTGCGCGTCAAAGGCGGCGGGGATGCCCAGGACCACCGTCCGCTCGACTGCGCGGCTCGTGCGGGCGACTCGACCTTTTCGTGAAAGCCGACAGACAAGCAGGTACCATGGCCAGGGTAGCGATTCCTTTGCTCCTGAAAGACGTTACCGGCGGGCTCCGGCGGGCCGAAGTCCCGGGGGCGACCGTCGGCGAGGTGATCGCGGAGCTCGACCGCCGACATCCGGGTTTCAAACAGCGTGTCTGTAACGGCGACCGGCTTAGTCCCATTGTGGCGGTCACCGTGGACGGCCAGATTGCCCGGGACGGCTTGGCCACGGCGGTGCGGGCGGACAGCGAAGTCTGCTTCCTGCCGTCCTTCGGTGGAGGGTGAGGCGGCGGGAGTGAACAGCTCGGCGCGCCGTATGCGAACCGGCCCGGGTATGGCCGTGTGCGGCGTGGATCTGCAGGCCAAAACCCCGGGGATTTGGGGGGTGCCTTGGGATGCCAGCGACCGATCTGCTGAAGGACCCGCCGGACGTTTGGAGCGAATTGAAGCGGCTTTGGGCGCAGATCCCGGCCGGCCGGGTCAGCACGTGCGGGGCGCTGGCTGAGGCTCTGGGCAACGCGGTGGCCGCTCGCTGGGTCGGGCAAGTGCTGGTGGACCACCATCACGGCGCCGACTGCCCGTGCCATCGCGTGGTGCGGGCGGGCGGGGCACTGGGACGGCATGTCGGCGGGGGGCCAGAGGCGCAGATGCGGCGGCTGCGGGCCGAGGGAGTTGTGGTACGGGGCCGAACGGTGGATTTGGAAAGGTTCGGCTTCTGGGAGTTCTCGGGCCCCCGGCCGCTGGAGCAATTACGCCACCTCCAAGAGCAGCTGGCGCGGCGAGTCCGGCTGGCAGGCCGCAGGCGGCTGCCCAAGCTGGCTGCGGGCGTGGACGTTTCTTACCCGGGGCCTGAGCAAGGCGTGGCCGCCTACGCCCTGTGCGAGGTGGCCGGCGGGCGGGTGGTCTGGTCGACCACCATCCGGCGACCGGTCCGGTTTCCGTACATCACCAGTTACCTGGGTTTCCGCGAAGTCCCGCTGCTGTTGGAGTTGATCGAAACGGTTCGACGAGCGGGCCGCCTGGTGGAGCCCGTGCTGGTCGACGGAAGCGGGGTGCTCCACCCGCGGCGTGCCGGGATCGCTTCACACCTGGGTGTGGCCGCCCGACTGGCCACAGTGGGCGTGACCAAGACGCTGTTGTGTGGGCGCGTGGAATGGGCGGGCCTGGGGCCGTTGGAGTCACGGCCGGTGCTGATGGAGGGGCGTGCGTGGGGTGTGGCCATTCGTCCCACGGCGGGCAGTCGCCGCCCGCTTTTCGTCTCGCCCGGCCACCGTGTCGAGTTGGCTGAGGCCGAACAATGGGTGCGGCAGCTGCTCCACGGCCGGAGGCTGCCTGAGCCACTCTACTGGGCGGATCGGCTGAGCCGGGAAGCGTCAAAAGAACGGGTTTCCCCCGCGATCCACGGGCGGTGAATGCCGCCGAGTAGTATTAACGCATATGCCAAAGCGAAAAATGAACATACAGTCCGGTAGGATTTGCGCCTTCACAAAAGGAGGGCGGCTGGATATCTTTTGCTTAAAGCCGCCTGCGCGGTGCTCGGCCGGAGAGCCCAGCGTCTCGGACGGAACGTTGGCGCTTCGGGGCAGAAGGGCCGTGTCGGCGCCTGTGTGGGGCCTGATTGCCCGGCTCGGTGTGGCCCTCAGCGGCCGGGGGTTCGGGCCGGAGGCACTCAGGCGGGAGAAGTTTGTCGGGTTCCAGTGGGCCTCGACGAGGCCCAACTGGTGTTGATTCTGGACGTTCGTAGAGGGATATTCTATGGCAACGATAGTGGACACAGAAAAGTGCGAGGGATGTGGCGATTGCGTCGAGGCGTGCCCGCTGGATGCGATCAGCATCGTGGACGAAAAGGCAGTGGTCGATGAAGAGACCTGTGGTGACTGCGGGGCGTGCGTCGACGTCTGCCCCACGGAAGCGATCACGTGCGACTAGACCAACTCCCTCCCTTTGCTGGGTTTTCTCCCACGGGTCGTGCTGATGCGCGGCCCGTGGCCGTTTCTTGGCAGCCTGGTTTTGTAAATGGCCCTGCGCGGGTTGTGCAACAGACGGGCCGCGGACAATCCGAAATACGAAGCAGGAAAGCGCGAAACGGGCACGAAATCCGAGATTCAAGTGTCCCCAGCGTCCCGTGCACGCTAGATGCTGTGCCGCAACCGCCGGATGGCAGCGAGTGTTTTTGTCATTGGGGTCTGGGACATTCGGATTTCGACATTCGGGTTTGTCGCTAGTGGTGTCGCAGAATCGTGCGCGGTGATCGGCATCGGCCGGATCAAGGAGGTGGGCGCCATGGAAGCCAATCAGCCGCAGGGGCCGGTGGAAATCGCTTTGGTGGGTGATCTGACGGAAAACCAAAGCGATTTATTCCATGCCTTGCTGGACGTTCAGCCCGGCGGCCCGTGCGTTCTCTACTTCGATTCCCCCGGTGGCAGCCCCTACGTGGCGATCGGGCTGACGTCGCTCATCTTGCTCCGCAATCTGGACGCTACGGGCGTGGTGGTCGGCGAATGTTCTTCGGGCGCCCTGTGGCCCTTTGCTGCGTGCCGCCGGCGCATCGTTACACCGTACAGCGTGCTGCTGTTCCACCGCCTCCGCTGGCAAAGCGACGAAAACGTCGTCCTCCCGGAAGCTGCCGAATGGACCCGGCATTTCGGCCGGCTGGAAGGAGACATGGACCGGCTATTGGCCCGGCTGCTAGGGATCTCCGAAGCGCAGTTGCGTCGCTGGAACACGCCCGGTCGGTACATGACGGGCCAGGAGTTGGCCGAAGCCGGGCTGGTCGAACTGGCCGACCTGGAGCCACTGGTGCTCGATGCCCGGAAGAGGGCCCCGCGACCGCCGAAGAAGAAACGGCGGAGCCGAAAGTAGCCGAACAGAGGAACCGTGACGTGTTTGATTGTCGCCGGCGGAAGCGGAAAACGGGCCTTTCGTGGCTGTTTGCGGCCCTCTGCCTCGGCCTGGTGGCTTGCCATCGCCATCCCCCGACGCACCCCAAAGACCAGAAGCCGGCGGACTATTACGGACGGCTGCCCGGACTGAGTCGAACAGCACATCCCGGCCTGCAAGCGGAATTGGCGCGGATCATCGACGAAGGGGGCACCCCGGAGTTGCTGGCTGCGGAGACGGTGCCGGAGCCGGAGAACGCCGCAGCGGGGCTGTTGTCCGTGTTGGACCGTGAGCAAGCCCTCTCGATCCTGGAACAGTCCGACTCGCTGGTGCCGAAAGAAGGATTCCAGTTGTCCGCTGAACGGGCCGCGGCGGTTGATCGGTTGCTGGAACGCTACGCACCTCTACGGAGCCGGGTGGAGAAGATGCTCCGGCGGACGAAGTCGCATTTCGGCATCGATTTCTTGGCCGGCTTCCAGGCCGATTTGTCGTGCATCGAAGTGACGGAGGGGGCCGCTCGCTTGGAGATGCTGGCCGCCGTCGCGGCCCTCGGGCGGGACGACCTGCAAGGGGCCACGGATTCGTGGGGTCGCATCCTGCGTCTGGCCGCTTGCCTGGCCATGGAGAAGCATCCCACCACGCGACTCCGTGCCGTGTCGATCCGCCAGGAGGCGGCCCGGCTGCTGGAGGCCATCCTGCAGCATTCCGGTCTCCGCCGCGAACATTTGGATGCCCTCTGGTCTTTGGCCCGCCAGCAGCTGGAGGATTGGCCGCCCGATCGGCTCGCGTGGATCGGCGACCGCGCGCTGGGCATGTGGGTATACGAAGTGACGCGGGACGGCCGGCTGTGGGAGATCCTGACGTCTGAGGAAAAACTGGCCTTAGCCGAAGCGGGAATTCTTTCCCAGATGCCTCAGATCGTCCGGCAGGGGATCGATGGTGACCAGTGGTACTATCTTCAGGCCATGCGGAAGATCATCGACACTTCCAGCCGGCCGTACTATCGCCGGAAAGAGGTGTTCCAGGGGATTCGGGAGGATCTGCACGCCCGGCGAAACGATCCGCAGTTCCCTTGGGTGGCCGGCCGGCTGCTGTTGCTCGATATGGAGAAGGGGCACGAGCGGCAGGCCGCCGATCGGGCCCGGTGGGAAGCCATCCTGTTGGGCTTGGCCACTGCCACGGACCGCCCGTCGCTCGTGGGGGTGAATCCGCGCACGGGGAAACCCTACCGAGTGATCGTGGAAGAGGCTCGGGTGACGGTCTGGGACATCGAGCCGGATTGGGACGTGCCGGTGATCGTCCCCAAGGTGGCCGACGGCGCTTGAGGCTCGGTCGGCCGATGCCCCCACGGCCCGCTTTGAACGGTTCCGCCCGGGCCTCCACGGGGAGGGTTTGGTCTTTGCATTCAGTCAGAGGCCGGCTATCTTGAATGGCGTTCACCACCGGGTACAGCCCGGCCGGGGGAGGGCTGCGCCGGGCCGCCTGGCAGGCCCCCGTGATCCATATTCATATTCATAACGTGCCGGCGCCGCACCACAACGCTGGCCAGGAACCCGGGAAGGCACAGCACCGTTGGCGACCAGTTCGATGGCCGACCGGAATTGGCGCGAGGAGGACCATGCTGGATATCCCTGAGCGACTCAACGCGGCAGTCGTCTTCGTCGATTCGCACTTGGCCGCCGGCCGGGGATCGAAAACGGCGATCCTGTGCGGCGATCGCTCCATCAGCTACCAGGAGCTCTACGAGAACGTGAACCGAGTGGGCAACGCGCTGAAGCAGCTGGAGGTGCGCATCGAAGAACGCGTGGCCCTGCTTTTGCCCGACATCCCTGAATGGGCCTACGTGTTTTTCGGTGCGATGAAACTGGGGGCGGTGGCAGTGCCGATGAACACAAGCCTCAAGCCGCGCGACTATGAGTATCTGCTGAACGACAGCCGCGCCCGAGTGCTATTCGTCCATCCATCACTGGCCCAACAGATCACGCCGGTCCGCAGCCAGTTGAAATTTCTGCGACATGTGGTGGTCACGGGAGAAGCGACGGGGGAGCAGCTCGCCTTTGACGAATTGGTGGGCGCCATGTCGGCCGAGCTGGAGCCGGCCGATACGAGCAAGGACGAGATGGCTTTCTGGCTGTACAGCTCAGGCACGACAGGTTTTCCCAAAGGGGCCATCCATTTGCACCACGACATGCTGGTCGAAGCAGACCTTTACGCCCGCAATACATTGGGGATCCAGGAATCGGACGTTTCCTTTTCGGTGGCCAAACTCTTTTTCGCCTACGGGCTGGGAAACGGGTTGTATTTCCCTTTGCGCGTCGGGGGCACCACGGTGCTCTTGCCTGATCGGCCGACGCCCGAGGCGGTCTTTGGGGTGATCGACCGCTACCAGCCCACGGTCTTCTACAGTGTGCCGACCAGCTATGCGGCGCTATTGCACTTGGCGGAGAAAACGGGTCGCACCAGTTTGGGGCGGGTGCGGATGTGCGTTTCAGCGGGCGAGCCGCTGCCCAAGCACATCTTCGAGAAATGGATGGAACGTTTCGGCGTGGAGATCCTGGACGGCATCGGGTCGACCGAGATCCTGCACATCTTCATTTCCAACCGGCCCGGCCATGCCCGGCCGGGCAGCACCGGCCAGATCGTGCCGGGCTACGAGGCGAAGATCGTCGACGACCAGGGCAACGAATTGCCCCCGCGGCAAGTGGGGACGCTCCTGATCAAGGGGGAAAGTATCGCCGCCGGGTACTGGAACAAACACGAAGCCACCAAGCGCACCTTCTGCGGCGAGTGGATCAACACCCACGACAAGTTCCTCGTCGACGAAGACGGCTTCTACTGGTACGCGGGGCGCACGGACGACATGATGAAGGTCAGCGGCCAAGCGCTCTGGCCCGCCGATGTGGAAGCCGTGCTTCAAGAACATCCGGCCGTACTGGAAAGCGGGGTGGTGGGCACAGCCGACCCGGACGGGCTGATCAAACCCGTGGCCTACGTGGTGCTCAAGGACGGCCAGGCTGGATCGGGCGCATTGGAACGAGAGCTGCAACAGTTCGTCAAGAGCAAGACGGCCCCACACAAATACCCCCGGGCGGTGATCTTCGTCGATGCGCTGCCCAAGACGGCCACGGGGAAAATCCAACGGTACAAGTTGCGCGAGCGGGCCGCCGAGGAGACGCCCCTGCACCGGGGCTGAGGCCGTCCGGGCCGATCAGCGCGAGCGGCTCGTCGGACGCCCCCGCGAGC
>DQVB01000336.1 GCA_015661985.1 Planctomycetota bacterium
CCGGGGACGCCCCACCCGGTACACCGTAGTGCTGCGCTGGTGCGAAGACGAACCCCGGCCGGCTATCGCCCCGCCGGCCCGGCAGGAACGTGTCGGTGTTGCGGTTCGCCTCGCTGGAGAAACTCGCCGCTCATCCCCAGGTACATCACCCCCATCATCAAGGAAACATAAGGCAGCCAAACCAAAAGCCCCAACATGCACGGAACCAAAGCCAGGGCGGTCGAGAAGGTCATGATCAGGTAGATCAACAGCAAAGTGAGTTTGTTGCCAGAGGTGATGTCCATGGACACGGCCAGGGCCTCCAGCGGCCCCAGCTGGCGATCCACGATGAGGTAGACGAACTGCGAGAACATCAGCCCCACGACGATGCCTGGAACAATGCAGAACGCCAGCCCGGCCAGCAAGGCCATGCCATAGATCAGTCCGGCGACGAACACGGAGGGCACGTAGCGGCCACCGCGGAACAGCTCACCCAAGTCGACCGGTTGGCCTCGCGCCAGTTTGACCATGAACATGCACTGGCCGCACTGCAGCCACACGTTGAACAGCGCCGTGGCCAGCCAGGCGACGGCGATGACTGCCAGGGCAGTCGGGCCCCGGCCGGCCCTGTGAAGTGAAACCAGGGCGATCTGCTCAAACATTTGCGCGGCCAAGAAACTGAGGAAGCCCACAATGAAGACGGCCAACAGGCAAGGCCGCCAGGCGGCCCGGAAGATGGTCCACGTGCGGCCGAAGGTCTCTCCGATACCGATGACCGTGGGGTGCAGCGGCGGCGGCAGCGCCGGACCGGCCGCCCAAGGTTCGGGCCCGGGCCGGGAGGAGCCTTCCTGCCACGCCTGTGTGACGGAATCCTGCGCGTGGGGCGGCGACGGGACGGTCATTACGGTCCCGCATTGGGGGCACCGCGCCGCCCGGCCCGCCGTGGCGTCCGGCGTGCGCAGGAGTCGCTGGCAGTGAATACACCGGAACAATATGGGCATCAGCCTGTGCCTGCTGGAGTGCACGGTTGCGGGCGTTCGCCTCGCTGTGGCTTTCCACTGTTTGGGCCAGGAGCCGCGCGCGGCCGATCCGGTCATCATGCCCCAGCGTGGCGACGGCTCGGGTTGTGACCGAAGGCCGCGTCAGCGCAGCGTGAAGTCCACTGATGATAGTACGGCCGGCCGCCGATGGCCAGTCGCTTTTCGGGCCCCCGGGGCTGCGAACCTCGGCCGCAGCGGGCCCCCCTTCCGCCTCCGGTCGGTCGTGGCTGAGCGGTTGTGAGGCGGCGGATCGGGTGGGACAATGCCGGGGATGGGCGAACCGGGTTCTGAGAAAGCCGTCCAGCCACGCTTCGGCGGGGCGTACCATCCGCTCGGCATCCTGTTGGTGGCCGTCTGTGTCGGGATTGTCGCCGATCGCTTCCTGGACTGGCCGTTGGTCCTCTGGTGGGCGGCTGCAGCGTTGGCTTGGGGCAGCTGGTTTGTCTGTTGGCGGCTGGGTGGGGTGCGTGCCGCCAGTCTTTTGTTGATGGGTTCGGCTGCCTGCTGCGCCGCGGCCTGGCACCATTGCCGCTGGCAGTGTTTCGAGGCGGACGAGTTGGGAAGGTACGCCCGTCTGGATCCGCGGCCGGTCTGTGTGGAAGCCATCGCCGCCAGTGGTCCCGCACGGATGCCCGCACCGCAGAAGCCCGACCCGATGCGGATCATTCCCGCGGTGGACAGGACGCGCGTCGAGTTGCGGGTGACAGCCATCCGCGACGGAGCGGTTTGGCGCAGCGCGAGCGGCCGCGTGGTACTGACCGTCGACGGTCATCTGCTGGGTATTCGACCGGGCAATCGGTTGCGGATCTTGGCCAAGCTTTCGGCCGTGCCCCCGGCGATGAACCCTGGGGAGCCGAACCGGCGGCTGGCGGCCCGCGCCGGGCGGCGTCTGAGCCGGCTATGGGCCCCCTACCCGGACTGCGTGAAGGTGATCCAGCCCGGCCGGCCGTACGACGTGCGATGGTGGGTGGCGCGCATGCGCGCGGCTGGGGACCGGGTGCTCTGGAGCCGGTTGGAGCACCAGCGGGCCGGCCTGGCCGCCGCCGTGCTCCTGGGGCTGCGCGAGGAACTGGACCTGGATACGTCGGCGGCTTTCATGGAGACCGGCACGGCCCACCTGCTCGCCATCTCCGGGCTCCACGTCGGTATTATGGCCGGACTGTTGGGCTATCTGCTCCGGCTCCTGGTGGTTCCTCCCCCGCGGGCCACGGTGGCTGTGGCCGCGCTGACGGTGTTCTATGCCCTGCTGACCGCGGCCAGGACGCCGGCGGTGCGGGCCACGATCCTGGTGGTGATGTTCTGTGCTGCTTATCTGGTGGGCCGTCGCCGTCCCGGGTTCAATTCGCTGGCCGCCGCCGGGCTCGTGGTGCTCCTGGTCAGCCCGGCCGACCTGTTTTCCACGGGCAGCCAACTGTCTTTCCTGGCCGTGGGGGCCCTGATGTTCCTCCTGCCCCACTGGTTCGGCCGCGGCAGGGACGAAGATGCGCTTCAGCGGCTGGTGCGGCGCAAGCAGCCGTGGTTGGAGCAGGCGAAGGATCGGTCGTTGGGCTTCTTGCGCGACCTGGCCATGATCAGCATCGTTGTGTGGATCGTCTCGTTGCCATTGGTCATGTCCCGTTTCCACCTGATTTCCCCCGCGGCTCTGGTGTTGAACGTGATCCTGTGGGTCCCCATGGCCCTGGCTTTGGCCGCCGGTTTTGGCGTGTTGGCCTTCAGCTGGCTCGTGCCTCCCCTGGGCCAACTGGCTGCGTGGATCTGCGACGGGACGCTGTCGCTTCTGGAGTCGACGATCAGTGCGGCCAGCCGGTTGCCCGGGAGCCACTTCTGGGTGCCCGGGCCGCCAACCTGGTGGATGTTGGGGTTCTACGGCGCCCTGGGGCTTTGGACCGCCGTGCCTCGTTTCCGGCCTCCTGTGCGGTGGCAGCTGGGCGCGCTGGGGGCGTGGATCGCCGTTGGTCTGGTGGGCTTCCGTTTGCCGCTTCATGGGGACACGTTCCGCTGCCGTTTCCTGGCCGTGGGCCACGGGGCGTCTGTTGCGCTCCTGCTGCCTTGCGGCCATACGATACTCTACGACGCTGGGCGGTTGGCGGCGCCGGAGATGGGGTCGCGGCAAATCGCCGCCGCGCTGTGGGAGTGCGGCGTCACGCGTATCGATGCTGTGATCCTCTCCCACGCCGACGCCGACCACTACAACGCCCTGCCCGGCCTGTTGGAACGCTTCTCCGTCGGCGCCATCTACGTGTCGCCCTACATGTTTGTAGAGACTGATCCGGCCTTGATCGCCCTGAAAGAAGCGATCCGGACCGCCGGGGTGCCGATCCGGGTGATCGCCGCGGGCGATCGGCTGGACCACAACGGGGCTGCGATCGAAGTGGTGCATCCGCCCCGGCCGTGGCCGGCGGCTTCTGACAACGCCAATTGCTTGGTGCTGGCTGTCGAGTACCAGGGGTACCGCATCCTCCTGCCCGGCGATCTGGAGGCGCCCGGTTTGGACCACTTGCTCCAATCCCCGCCATGGGATTGTGACGTGCTCTTGGCGCCCCACCACGGCAGCCGGTTCAGCGACCCACCGGGACTGGCCGCCTGGTGCCGGCCTGAATGGGTGGTGATCAGCGGGAGCCTGCGGCCCGATTTGGCCGCCACGACGGCCACCTACCGCCGCCAGGGAGGGCGGGTGCTGCTGACGGCCGA
Source organism: Planctomycetota bacterium (assembly GCA_015661985.1). GTDB lineage: Bacteria > Planctomycetota > Planctomycetia > Pirellulales > Thermoguttaceae > SZUA-1497. The sequence continues at coordinate 3,711 of DQVB01000336.1, forward strand.
AGTAGGGGGCGTGGATGTGGTGATCAAGGCAGACGGACTGCAAGTGAAAGCGCTCCTTGCTCGGCCAGCCGGACTCGCCGGGGCTGATCCCACGGGCAAGAGCCAGTGAGTCAGCCGGCCGGAGGCTCCTGGAAAAACGCCTGTGGGGGTATCGGCGCGGGCTGAAGTGACTCGAGCAACGGGTCTCTCCGCATAGCCATGCGTCCCGGATAGCCCTCGTTTGCTGCCGCCGGCCCGCGTCGACGGCCGCTGCCGACCGGGGCGGAAACGGCGGCCTGGGCGGTCGACAGCCACCGGCCCGGCCTATCAACGGCCGACCCGCGGGCATAAAATATCCGGTTTCGGACGTCTTTGGCCACTGTCAACCTGGGTGGTGTCATGCCCCGCTACAATCCGGCGACGATCGAACGGAAATGGCAGAAGTACTGGGAGGAGAACCGCACCTTTGCCACACCCCGGCTGCCCGCGGGCGAGAAATTGTATGTGCTGGACATGTTCCCGTACCCCAGCGGCGACGGGCTCCATGTCGGTCATCCGGAGGGCTACACGGCCACGGACATCGTGAGTCGGTACCAGCGGATGCGGGGCAAGTGCGTGATGCATCCCATGGGCTGGGACGCCTTCGGGTTGCCTGCCGAGCAGCACGCCAAGCGGACGGGCACGCACCCACGGATCACCACCGAGCGGAACATCGCCAATTTCCGCCGTCAGCTGAAGATGATCGGTTTCAGTTACGACTGGCAGCGGGAGCTGGCCACCACGGACCTGGAGTACTTCCGCTGGACCCAGTTCATCTTCTTGGTGCTCTACGACACGTGGTTTGACCCGGGTGAAGAGCGCGGGCGGCCGATTGCCGAGCTGCCGATCCCCGATGAGGTGGCGGCCGAAGGGGAGGACGCCGTGCGCCGGTACCGGGACGAACACCGCTTGGCGTACCAGTTGGAGGCGCCGGTGAATTGGTGCCCGGCCTTGGGGACTGTGTTGGCCAACGAGGAGGTGGTGGGCGGGGTGAGCGAACGTGGGGGGCACCCGGTGGTTCGCATCCCCATGCGCCAGTGGATGTTGCGCATCACGGCCTATGCCGACCGTCTGGAGCGGGATCTGGATCTGCTGGACTGGTCGGAGAGCATCAAGGCCTTGCAGCGCAACTGGATCGGCCGCAGCACGGGCGCCGAAGTGGACTTCTTCATCGGCTCGCGACCTGCGCCGGACGGGATGCCGTCGCAGGAGGAGTTCGAACAGTTCGTGGTCGAACGGATCCAGGGGAGGGGCTTTCCCAGCAGACCGGGGGCGGACGTGTTGCGCGTTTACACCACGCGGCCGGACACGCTGTTCGGGGCCACTTACATGGTGATCGCCCCGGAGCATCCGTTCGTCCAGCGGCTGACGCTGCCTGAGCATGCTGACGCGGTGCGCGTCTACTGCGAGCAGGCGTCGCGGAAAAGCGACCTGGACCGCACCGACCTGGCCAAGGAGAAGACCGGCGTGTTCACCGGCTCCTACGCTGTTAATCCCGTCAACGGCAAGGCGATCCCCATCTGGGTGGCCGACTACGTGCTCATCAGCTACGGAACCGGGGCGATCATGGCCGTTCCGGCTCATGATACGAGGGACTTTGAGTTTGCCCGACAGTACGGGCTACCCATTGTGGCCGTCGTGGACCCGGGCGACCAGGAGGGGGTGGACCGTCGGGCCGTATTGGCCGGCCAAGCGCCGTTCACGGGCGATGGCACGGCGATCGCTTCGGGCCGTTTCACGGGCCTGGCCACCGCCGAGTTCAAGAAGGCCATTACGGAAGACCTGGAGCACAAGGGGCTGGGCCGCTTTGCGGTGAATTACAAGCTGCGCGACTGGCTGTTCAGCCGCCAGCATTTCTGGGGCGAACCGTTCCCCGTCCTCCACGAGCTGGACGACCAGGGCAACCCCACAGGCCGGACCGTGGCCCTGAGGCCCGACGAGTTGCCCGTCGACCTGCCGGAAGAGATGGCCTTCGACGCCAGCCACGACCGGCCCGAGCCACCCTTGGAAAAGGCACCCGCCTCGTGGCTCTACGTCACCCGTGACGGCAGACGGTACAAGCGCGAGACGAACACCATGCCCCAGTGGGCCGGATCCTGTTGGTATTACCTGCGGTTCCTCGACCCGCACAACGACAAGGCTCTGGTCGATCCGGAAGTCGAAAAGGCATGGATGCCCGTAGACCTCTACGTGGGCGGCGCCGAGCACGCCGTGCTTCACCTGCTCTATGCGCGGTTCTGGCACAAGGTGCTCTATGACCGGGGCTACGTTTCCACGCCCGAACCGTTCATGAAGCTTGTCAACCAGGGCATGATCCTGGGTGAAATGGAGTTCACCGGCTACCAAGATGCCGCGGGCAATTGGGTCAGCGCCTCGGAGGCCAAGCGCCACCCCGAAGGTTTGCGTCCGGTCAAACTGGACGCCAGCGACGTGGAAAAACGGGAGGAGGGATTCGTATTGAAGGCCGACCCGAACATCCGCATCGAAAGCCGCGCCTACAAGATGTCCAAGAGCCGCGGTAACGTGGTCAACCCCGACCACATCGTTCGCGACTACGGCGCCGACAGTCTGCGGCTGTACGAGATGTTCATGGGGCCGCTGGAGGCTGTCAAACCGTGGAGCATGGAAGGCGTAAACGGCGTGCGCGGCTTCTTGGATCGCGTCTGGCGGATGGTCGTCGATCAGCACGCCGAACAGATGGCTCTCAACCCCGCGGTCCAACCGCTGGCTCCCAGCGCCGAGCAGAACCGCGTGCTGCACAAGACGATCAAAGCCGTGACCGAAGACATCGAACAGATGGCGTTCAACACGGCCATCGCGCGGATGATGGAGTTCGTCAATTTCTTCCTCAAGCAAGACCCGCGGCCGAAAAGCTGTATGGAGACGTTCGTCCTGCTGCTGTCTCCTTTCGCTCCCCACATTGCCGAAGAACTCTGGCAACTGTTGGGCCACGACCAGACGCTGGCCTATCACCCATGGCCGGCCTGCGACGAAGATGCCCTTCGCGAGGAGACGATCGAAATCCCCGTACAGATCAACGGCAAACTGCGCGGGCGCATCCAGGTGCCATCGGACGCGGACCCTGAAGTGATCGACCATACGGCCCGGGAAAACCCGCGGATTGCCAGCTACTTGGAGGGCAAGACGGTCGTCAAGACGATCGTCGTTCCGCGGCGGTTGGTCAATTACGTGCTCAAAGGCTGAGCAACAAAAGCGCGGCCGCCCAAGGCGCGGGCGTGCGGCGGTACTGGGAGCCCTCAGGGGGCTTCGATGCGACCCTTCGTGCTGGGTGCCGAAGCCCGTGTGGGGTGGTTGTTCCGCCCGGCCGTGCGCAGCGGCCCGGAGCCGGGCGAAGCGGGTGTCGGTTCGGATTCGTTTTCGGGCTTGGAGGCCGACGCGCTCGCCTCGCCGTAGAAGTGCGTCGTCTCCTGTTCCACCAGCGGTGCCCCCAGCGTGGCCGATTGCACTTCGGCGCGGAAGACGTGGGTGCCCGGCTCGTCCGCCCTGGCTCGGATGGTCAGGACGATCTTCTCGCCGGCGCCGACCGCCGGGATGGTGTCAAAGACCACTTGGCCCGGACTGATTCGGTGGGCCGCCCCGTGGGCCGCCGTCGGTTCGATCCCATAGGAGAAATACGCAAAGACCTTGACGTCGCTGGCCTCCTTGGAGCCACGGTTCTCCAGCTCGATCTCGTAGGCCACCTCCTAGCCCACCG
>DQVB01000588.1 GCA_015661985.1 Planctomycetota bacterium
TCAATTTGCAATCACCATTGTCCACCCGGCCGTCGATCAGACCCTCTTCCCCGCCTTCCCGGAACCGCGCCGCCACCCGATACACCGTCCTCCGGTTCACCTTCAGGGCCCTGGCGGTGTCCGCCACCGACCGCCCCTCCGCCAGGTTCAGAACGATCAGTACCGGGGCCTGAGCCTGCCGTCGTTGCACTTGCCACATCTCTTCGCCATCCTCCATCTCTCCTTCCGTGGAATTCTGGGAATAGTACCGTCCATGGGAATCGCTCCTGCGAACCTCGTGTTCGGCGTGGGACTAATCTGCAGCAATTCCCATTGTCCGGTTTTTTTTCCCGACTTGGTACACTCCCAATCCTGACGCCGGATGGCGCACGGCCATTTAGCAAATGGTCTGAATCGCCGAAAACCCGAAAACGTCTGCCAGCATCGTGAGGTACTACCGGCGATTGAGGTCTTCGGGAGACGCGCCGTCGCTGACCCGCTTGGCCAGATGGAATTCGTGGCGGCAATCAGACGGACGTTGACCGTAATGGTCTTCGGACTGCCCAGCCGCAACGAAACCTTGCGGATGGTCGGGCAATTCGAGCGGTGCCGTTACGGGGCCAGCTGTGCCACTTCCCCGTTGGCGCGGGTGGCCAAGGCCCGCCACGTACCCAGGTCAATCTGCTCGGCGATCGTCCGGACCGAGCCATCGACGAAAACGGCGTGCACCACGCCGGCATGGTAGCTGCGCGATGTGATGATGGCATACGTCGGCCTGCCGCGCCGGCCCGAGCGCCCCTCCTGCCAGGAGTTATAGTCGGCGTCCACCACGCGGCCGTCGACTGTCAGGGGAACGAATGAGTTTGGCGTCAACGTGGCGGTGAACCCCGTGTGGTGGACTCGCCCGTCAGGCCATTCCGTGTGTCCTGTGATCTTGAATTGGACACCTGAAGCCACGACGGGCACGGCCTGTTCCGGGCTGTTGGGGATGGCCGTCGTCGGCGGGCCTCCGTTGCGCTTGTACCGTTGCCACGCTTTCACCTCGGCGGCCAAGAGCGTGTTGCTGGTGCCGTCGCGGATGCTGGCCAGGGCCAGATGGCTGTTGGGAAAGAAGACCCCGTCGCCGCCGCGCCCCGTGGCCGGGTCGAAGACGAACCATGTGCCGCAGTTGAACCCGTACGTGGTGGGCATCAAGTGCACCTTGCCGCGTCCTGGGTCACGGATCTCGAATGCCCCCGGGTCGCTGGGGCATCGGTAGACGGGGATCACCAGCCCATCGATGGCCTTCTGGAAATCCCAAGCGATGTTGATGTTGACGTTCCGGTAGAGATTGGCCTGTTCCAGGAAATGGAGGATCCGGCCGTGGACGCCCCAGGCCAGGTTGTTGGGGGTTGTCAAGAAGTCCAGATCAACGATGGTGCTGGCCGGCAGCCGGTCGTAGGTACTCTCGTAGTTCAGCATGGCCAAGCCGATCTGGCGCAGGTTGTTTTTGCAGTGCGCCCGGCGAGCCGCTTCGCGAGCCGCTTGTACGGCCGGCAGAAGCAGGGCGATCAAGATCCCAATGATGGCAATCACCACCAGCAGTTCCACCAGGGTGAACGCCCTGAGACGGACCGTGGGGCGGGGTTGGGGGCTTGAGTACACGACCATCCTCCGGGTTTCTCTCATCCTCCGGGTTTCTCTGGATCGGTGGGTCTCAAAGGGCGGAGCCGTCTGCGTGGTCCTTGGGGCGGCCCGGGCCACCAGCTTTCGGGCTTCGGCAGCTGCAGCTCCGCCTGTGCGCGTGTGTGGCTTGTTGTCCTCGGCGCGCACCAAGTTGGCGTAATCCAAGCGTTTAAGCAAATGGCGTGCCGCGTGGAGTGTTTGGGCGCAACGCCTTGAGCCATGCCAGGTTCAGGCACAGGCCACAGGCCGTCTCGGCTCCGGCGGCTGTCGGGAAAACCGACACCACTGTCGCGCCATCCGACACGCCCCCAGCGCCGGGCGGCATGGCGGCCAGCGAATTGCAGGCCCGGCCGAGTGGCGGTAGGATGCAACGGCAGGGGCCCGATGCGGAAGAGAGAGGCTGATGCGCTGGCCGTTGCGCTACCAGATCATGTTACCCATGGCTGCGGTCATGCTGGCCACCGTCCTGGCGGCCAGTGGACTGAGCGCCTATTTGGCTGCGCGCCGCACGCGCAGCCATATCGAGGGTCAGCTGCGCGACATCGTGCGCACGCTCAACGGGTCGAGTTTTCCTCTGACCGATGCGGTGCTGCGACAGATGCGCGGGTTGTCAGGGGCCGATTTTGTGCTGCAGCGTGACGATGGCCGGGTGGTGGCCTCCAGTTGGCGGCTGGACGGGGCTTGGGCGCCGCCCGCCGCGGACGGGGCGACCAGTTGGCTGGAAATGCGTTTAGGGGGGCGAGTGCATGTTCAGGGCTCGGCCTACTTCCACGCGGTGGTGCGTCTGGAGCGCCCTACGGCGTTCGGGGGTGGCCGGGTACTGCACATTTTCTACCCGGAGCGGGTGTACCGGCGGGCATGGCTGGAGGCCGTCTACCCGCCCCTGGTTTTGGGGGCGGCCGGGCTGGTGATCGTCATTCTGGTGGCCACGGTTGTGGGATCGAGGTTGGTGGCCCCGATGAGCCGGCTTCGAGGGCAGGTGGAACGGATCGCCCACGGGGATTTCTCCCCGCTCCCCCTGCCGCGGCGAGACGACGAGGTTCGGGATTTGGCCGGCTCGGTCAACCGGATGGCCGAGATGCTGGCTCGGTACGAGGACCAGGTACGGCGGACGGAGCGGCTTCACACGCTAGGCCAACTGGGGGCCGCCCTGGCTCACCAGTTGCGCAACGCGGCCACCGGTTGCCGCATGGCCCTGGACCTCCACCGCCGCGAGTGCGCCGCCAGTGAGGATTGTGAAAGCTTGGATGTGGCCACGCGGCAATTGGCCATGATCGAGCAACACCTCCAGCGACTCTTGTCCTTGGGCCCGGAGCGGCCTTTCCGACCAGAGCGTTTTGACTTGACCGAATTGGTCGGGCGGGTCGTTGCCCTGGTGTTGCCGGCGGCGGAGCACCGGGGCGTGACAGTGGACTGGCAACCGCCCGGGCCGATGCCCATGGTGGGCGATGTGGTGGCCATAGAACAGCTGGCGGTCAACTTGCTGCTGAACGCTGTGGAAGCGGCTGCGGCCGTTGGCGGATCGCAACGAGGCGGCTATGTGGGGATTCACGTGCGATGCAAGGCACCTGACCGGTTGGTCCTCACCGTGGAAGACAA
>DQVB01000473.1 GCA_015661985.1 Planctomycetota bacterium
GAAAAGTACCGCACGTACCTGGGGGTCGAGCCCTCGAACGACGCGGAGGGTGTGCTCCAGGATATCCATTGGGCCAGCGGCGCCGTGGGTTACTTCCCTACTTACACGCTGGGCAATCTGTACGCCGCCCAACTGTTCCGGCAAGCGGAGGCCGACCTGGGAGGCTTGGCCGGGCCGATCCGCCGAGGCCAGTTCGAAACGCTCCGCGCTTGGCTTCGGGAGAAGGTCTACCAGCACGGCCAGCGGTATTCGGCGGCCGAGCTGGTGCAGCGCGCCACGGGCCGCCCCTTGGACCACCGCCCGCTGATCGACCATCTCCGCAGCAAGTTCGAGCCGCTGTACGGGGTTTAGCCGCGCGGGCTGCCAGCGACAAATCCGAATGTCGAAATCCGAATGTCCAAAAGCCCAATGACAAGACACGGGCGGGATCCGGCGATTGCGGCCCGGCGTCTGGCACTGCGCTGGTACGTTGGGGACATTTGAATTTTGGATTTCGGATTTCCTGTTTCGGGTTTTCCACGGGCCCTCTGTGGCACAACGCGCGCACGGTCATTTAGAGGCGGAAGTTGAATGTTTCGGTGAGCAATCGCCAGGCGCGGGTGGCCAGCGTCTGGGGGGCGCAGTGGATCTTGGCCCGCCCGCGCAGGGCCAATCGCAGCAGGCCTTGAGGATCCTCCAGGTGGACGCGCACCTTGAAGAGGGTGGGCTGAGGCCGTTCGACGCCGGTGGGGTCTGTTTCGGTGGGGATCTCCCCTTTGGCTTTGGTGGTCATGTGTCGGGGGACGACGCGGACGGCATCGGGGGAGATCTCCACCACTTGGCCTTCGAGGACGTCGTGTGGCAGTTCATCCAGTTTGATTTCCACCGCATGGCCGATTTCCACGAAGCCCACGTCGGCCTGGTCCACGTAGAGGATGGCTTCCATGTGGCGTGGATCGCCCACCTGGCAGAAGAGGGTTCCCTGTTCGAAGAAGGAGCCGACGTTTTCCGGCAGCAGGGGGGTGCCCGACCACGTGGGCAATGCGCCGTCGGGGTCCTCGCGGGGCGGTATCCACGGCGGGGGCAGCACGGTGCCGGCCACCGGCGCGACGAGGGTCAGTTTCCGCTGGTCGCTGCGCAGGTGCTCCAGCTGGCGCTGGAGTGAGGCCAGGTCGTCCTCGGCTTTGACGATCTCGGCCATCAGCCTCGGGTCCTGATACCGATACCGCTGGCGGAGATTTTCCAGGCGACTTTCCACGCGGGTCTTCTGCGATTCCGTTTTGAGGATTTCCAGCTCCAGGTCGGTGCTTTCCAGACGGGCCAACACGTGGCCGGCCTCCACCTCCCGGCCCGGCTGAACGCACGTTTCCACCAACACGCCGGGCACGTCCACGTAGACGTGGGCGGCGTCGCGAGCCTGGATTTCCAGCGGGGCCGTGACGGAAAAAGGCATAGGCACGAAAAAGAAAACGCCCAACAGCATGGCCAGGCCGGCCAGCGAGGCGTACATGCGCGGCTTCTTCACTTTTTCCAACCTCCCGGGCACGTAGAAGAACTTGCCGAGCTTATACAGCGGCATGACGATCAGTCCGTACAGGGACATGGCCACGATGATATGGCCGATGATCTGTAGCCCGTACGGCTCGAACACCTTGAACAGGAAGTAGAGGATCGACAGGAGGATGAACCAGCGGTAGACCACCGCGGCGATCGTGTAGAGGATGAAGAAGATCTGATTCCGCTGCGGCAAGAATGGATCCTCGGATGGCTCGATCCCCAGGAACCACTCGCCCATCTTGCGGTTCAGGATACTGGTGGCCTTCTGGCGGAGGTTGGGGATCTCGACGATGTCGGCCAGCACGTAGTAGCCGTCGTACCGCAAAAGCGGGTTGCCGTTGAACAGAATGGTGCTCACCGAAGCGATGAACATCATGTTCAGACAGATGTTGTTCAGCAGCCCGGGCTCGGTGAACCACCAAATGAACGTACAGATGGCGGCCAACAGGCATTCGACGTAGATCCCGGCGGCGCCGATAGCGGCCCGATGCCACTTGTTGGGCAACATCCACGAGTCGGAGACGTTGCAGTACAGACAGGGAGTGAGCACCAGGATCATGATGCCGATCTCATGGCATTCGCCCCCGAAGTGTTTGCACAGCAGGCCGTGGGCCAGTTCGTGGAGGATCTTGCTGACGGCCAGCACAACGGCCAGCCACAGGGCGTTGGTGGGGCTAAAGAACTGGTAGAAACCGGGCAGCCGCGAGCGGAAGACATCGAATTCGACCAGAACCAGGGCGATGGCCGAGAAGATCAGGAGCAAGCTGATGACGACCGTAACGGGGTGGAAGCACCAGCGGACACGGGGATAGAGCCAATTGAGGAACCGCTCCGGGTCGACGCCTTTGAAGCGGATGCAGAGGATGTTGCTCAGGGCGTTCAGGATCTCTTGGCGCCGGCGCTCGTCCCGTCGCTTGCGCAGCTGGCGCCCCTGGCCGGGCACATCGGCCACGACGAGTCCGCTGCGGTGGAGCATGCCCAGGAACTGCTGCAGCTCCTCGAGCGTGATCTTTTGCGGCGGGTATTCCGCTTCGAAGCGCTCTTTGATTTCCTCCAGGCTCGAGCGGCCATCGATCATGTTGAGGATGGCGTACTCCTCATCCTGGAAGCGGAAGTAATTCAGCCCCACCGGTTCCTTGACGACCCAGTAGCTTTTGCCCAGGTACCGCTGGCGGCGCGCCGTCAGGTCAGGCCGCTTGCGCACCCGCAGCCGCCGCTGCGCGCTGGAGGCGAGGCTGTCGGCTAGCGTGGCCATGGCTTAGGGGTCACGGCGTCGAGGTAGCTGAGCGCCCCGCGGACTGGCGGGCAGCGTCCCCATTGAGCTTCCTGTCCAGGTGGACGGTCATGTCCACCACCTGGCCGGGATGGAGCAGCCAGTCTTTGTTGTCCACTTGGGCGCGGACGAGGAACTTGAAGCCCGCTTCGATCTCCGGGCTGGCGAAGACGATCCGGCCCTGGAACGTGCCCCGCTGGCCGCCGGGCAGGTTGACACGGCCGGTGACCAGGGCGTTCTCCACCTGTTTGGGCGAGAACTTGTGGGCATCCAAATAGCCCTCCACGCGGAGCACATCTACGGAGATGACCCGCACGACCGGGTCGCCTGGCTTGACCCAGTTGCCCACCTGGGCGTAGCGTTTGACGACCAGCCCGTCCAGCGGCGCGGTGATCTTCCTCCGCCGCACGTCATCTTGGGCGGCCCGGAGTTCCGCTTCACGCACCAGCACGGTTTTCGCGGCCACGTTCAGGTCATGCTGCGCTTGTTCGATGGCCAGGCGGGCTTCGTTGAGGGCCAAGGCCAGGCGCCGGACCTCGGAATAGGATACCGCCCCCGGCACCTCGGCGTTCGCCTCCTGGACCTGGATCAGCTCCTGTTCCCGCACCTCGGCCGTCGCCTTGGCGTGGCGCACGTTCACGTCGTTGCCCGCCTGCTCCTTGGCCACCTCCAGCTGGTATTTGGCTACGTCCAACAGGGCTTGGGCCCGCGTGTCGTCGATGCGGGCGATCAGCTGGCCTTGGCGCACCCGTTGGCCCTCTTCGACGGCGATTTCCATCAACACACCCGTTTCCTCGGCCGGCACGTCGACGTCATGTTTCAGCGTCACCAGACAGTTGCGGATGACCTCCTTCTGCGGCGTCCCGGCCGGCGCAGGCGGCCCCTGAGGGCCTATGGCCAAGAGCCAAGCGCTCCAGGCGAGAACGGCAGCATGCATGATAGCCCTTTCTCCTCTTGCCCTCAGAAAAGACGGAACAGGATCTTCGACTGCACGAAGGCAATCGCGTCGTGGAGCCAGACGAAGCCCACGGGGCGGCGTCCGCAATGAACCCGGGCGGACACCTGAGTCCCGGGACGGAGCTCAGGCAGCTCTCTGCTCAACTGCTCGTAGTCGATCGCCACTTTGATGGGCACCATATTGCCCTCGTCGCCCACGACCCGGGCGGCATGGCCGATCTCCTTCACATTGCCTTTGCGCTTCGTGCCCGGCTGGCTCTTGAGGATGTACTCCACGTCCAGATCCGGTTTGATCTCTCGAGCGGCCCGGCTGATATAACCGGTCCGGTGTTCCGGCATGTTGATCTCCAGATGCCACTCCTGGTCGGGATCGGCGATGCGCATCAGTTTCTGGCCTCGCTGGACCGGACGGTCCATGAGCACCCGTCTGACGTCCCACGTGATCACCTGGCCCTTGATGGGGCTTGTGATGATCAGCTTCTTGGCTTCTTCTTTATACAACGCCAGCTGGTTCTCCAGGTTTTGCTCCTGCTTTTCCAATTCCACCAGGTCACCGCTGATCTTGCCCCGTTCATCCTGGGGGGTTGTGCGATCATAGAGGCGCCTCCGCAAGGTGGCGATTTGGTCTTCCACGGCCAGCAGGTTGCCGCGCACCTGTTCCATGTTCCGCTTGAGCGTCGGGTTGTCCAGTTCCACCAGCACTTGGCCTTGCTCCACGCGGTCGCCGTGCTCGACGTGGACCTTCACCACCGTGCCTTCCACCTCGGCGAAAACGTCGCGGCGCACCACGGGCTGGAGCTCCCCGCGGCCTTCCAGTTCGAAGTCCGCAGGCACCACGCAGGCCAGGATGATCAACAGGAGGAGGGCCGCTGTGATGCTGACCGTCTTCGGCAGGTTCCGCGCCTTGACCAGCACCCGGCTTTTGCCCAATTTGCGCCACAGCGGCATGAGAAAGAGGCTGTCGTATTCCATGGCGTTAGCCAGCGCCGCGCTGCTGTGCTGGCGCACCACATCCACGCGGTGTCGCATCTGGTCGGGTACGCGGTTGTCTTCGATCTGTTCGACGATCAACGCGCCGACCGGAGGCGGCGGCTCCCGTTTGTTTGGGTCCTCTTCCTCCTCCAAGGCTGGCTGGGGCGGATGGAGCGGCAGCACGGCCACCATCTTCGAATGTGATTCGTCCACGTACTCCTGGAAAGCGTCCTCCACCTGGGGCGCCATATCGGTCGTCTCGCCCGTGTACCAGATGTCCTCGCCGCTGGCCACCACGGCCGTGGCCAACTTGCCCAACAGGTGGACCGTGTTGGATCGCTTGTCAAACAGATCCTGGCCACTGACCGCCTCGACCCGGCACCGCCGTCCCCGGCGGATGGCCACCGTCACGCGGTCGCACTCGATCAGCCGTCGCCCTTCGTTGGCGATCGTATAGGCTGTCTGGCGGGGATCCAGGCTGGAATGGACCGTGCGGGTGAACTCTTCCAGGCGAGTCCAGAGGACTTGGCGATCTCCCAGATGGCGCAGCTGCCGGCTCTTGAAATAGTCAGCCGCATACTCACACATCTGCACCACGAACCGCAGATAGCCCTGTTGGGTCGCTGGGAGGGTGTCCGGCCGCTGGAAAACCTCCACCAGACCGAACACGTCCCGATCCGTTTTGACCAGTCCGACGATCAACAGAAAGTCAGTCGGATTGCTGGCCTGCTGGTCTCCCTCTTGGCCAGAGTGGGGAGGTACCAGGACCGGTTCGCCTGAGGTGAGCACCTTCTGCAACAACAGTCCATGGCGGATCTGCGCGTCCTGATCCTCCCGCAGATTCGTCCGGTGCAGGTTGATCTGGTAGCCCAAGGTCAATCGCCCCGGCTCTTCCACGGTCCAAACCGCCCCGCCCACGGCAGCCAGCGCAGCGATGACCCGCTGCAAGAACTCCCCGTAGAACTGCTCCGGTTCGATATCCGCTCGGGCCAGCTGCGCGATCTCGTTCACAAAAGAACGGATCTGCTGCTTGGTCTCCTCAATCAGGTTCGGGTCAACCGATCTTTGCTCAGTACTCATTCCGCCGCCTTATCCGGCAACCCCAGAAAATCAGTCAGCCGGCCAGCCCGCAGGGGGGCAGCCGCGGGATTCCCGATTCTCTCGGCCCCCCAAGTGCGCCTCCCGTGCCGTCCACACACCTCGGGCCATATGTTCAACAGTAGCTTAGACTTAGCAGCCGCGAGCCCACACCCGGGTTAACCAGTCCGCCCAATCGCCACAACCAAACCGATTCGGCCCCGTGAGCGGCTCGCATGGCGCTCAGCCGGCCGGTCGATCCCAGGGGCGGAACTGCGCAGCGGCCTCCGATCCATCCTTCATACCACGAACCAGCACAGCGTCATACCCGCCCCGCCACTCGGGGAGGTACCGCCCCGACCCGTCCGACCCGTCCGACCCGTCCGACTGATCTGACAGATCTGACAGATCTGACTGATCGCACTCATCATACCAATCCCCACCGTTTGCGGAGGTACCATTCCAGGCCCAACAGGCCAACCAGCAGCAGGAAGGTGCTCCACTTGTCCCAGAGGGACTGTTTCGTCTCAGTGCGCACCTCCAGCTCATCGGTCTTTTCGGCCAAAGATTGCAGAAGCTCGGGCAGCTCTTCCGGAGCAAGGGACTGGCCGCCGGTGATCGAGGCCAGGCTTTCCATCAGCGCGGCGTCGGCCGACGGGTTGTCCAGCTCCAGGTCTTGATCCAGGACCAGGAACCGGGCCTGGGTGCTGCCCAACAGCTCGCCGTCCTTTGTGCCGGTTACGCGGATCAGGTAGTCACCCGGCTGACGGGTCTGATGGAATGAGGCAACCGCCTGCCGCTCCGAGTAGATAGGGCTGACCGGAACCACCGAACGGTCGGGCAGGACCACCTCCACTTGGAACGAAGCGCCCTGGACCGGCTCGCCGCTGGCCGTCTGAGCCCCCAGCGGGAACTCAACGCGGTTGCCCGGCTCGAACTGGCGCCGGGCCAGTTTGATCCAGACGTTGCCTTCCAGCGATTCGTCTTTGCGGGCCAGCCACAGGACAACCTGCCGCCAGAACCGCATGTGCGCCAGGTCGAAGCCTTTCAATGGCCACCGCCAGGTGGAATCGCCCGCAAAGGCCAGCACTCGACCGCGCCCGTAGGCTTGGCGCGCCAGCAGCGGATGTCCCTGGCCGTCGGTGGCCAGTACCAGGGCGCGGTCTTTGCACCCGCGGAATCGGTTGGCCCCTTCCAGTGGCGGCAGCCGTGCCCAAAGGGCCTGGTTTTCCGGCACTGTGGGGGCCAACCGCAGGGTGAATTCGATCAACCCAGCCTGGGTCGGCACAATCTTGCAAGCCGGCAGATGGAGGTCCGGGGCGACCTCTCCGTCCAGCGGTTGGCGCTCGAGGCGATCCATTTGAACGGGAAGTACCGGATCCAAGGGCGTCTGGGCGTACCCGCCGGGTCCGAAGCTGTGGAAACCGCCGATCATGATCAGGCCGGCTCCGGCGGCCACAGCGTCGGCCAGGTCTTGGAGCTCGCCGGGGCGGAACACCGAGGCGTCCAGGTCGCCCAAGATGTAGACGTCGTACTGGCCCGGCTTGAGCTTTTCGCCCAGATCGGCCGGGCGCGTTTCGGGCCGGCGGTGGTCGATCCGCACGTAGTCCACGTCGATCTCCGGGGATTGGCCCAGGGCGTTGCGGATGGCGGCGATCTCCCGCCGCAGCTCGCCCTCCAGGTAGAGCACTCGGATGCCGCCACCCAGCACGCGGACGAAGGTGCTGCGGCGGTTGTTCGTGCTGACCAGCTCGCCGGGCCGTGGCTCGACCTCCAACACGATCTTCACCTCGCCGGGCGTCTGGGGCACGTAGGTGAATTCCACTGGCACCCGCTGGCCGTCGGACGTGACGGTCAATTCCCGCTGGTCCACGGTCTGGAGTTTTCCTGGGGCCGTCTCGGCCAGCAGTCGCACGTTGAGGGGCCGGTTCACGTAGCCGAAGGCCCGCACCTCGCCGGTCACCGTCAACTGGGTCTTGACGAAAACTCGCTGATCGGCCACCAGGCTAGTGACCGCCACGTCTTGGGCCTGGCCGATTCCCCGCGACTTGCCAAACCGGATGGTAAACACCGGGTAGCCGAGCTGTTTCAAGCGGCTGGCCACTGTCTGGGGCAGCAGGTCGCGGGGCGGATAGGCCCGCTGCGCCCCGTCGCTCAACAGTACGATGCCCACCACCCGCTTGCCCAACTGCTCGGCCAGCACATCGTCCAGCACGGCCCCGATGGCCGTCTGGTCGCCCTCGGGCGACTCGGGAAGCTGCACCCGCCCGTCCTCCACCTCGACCGGTTGGGCTTTCGAGGCGAACGCGTAGGCCTTCACTTCCAGCCGGGCGGCCAAGTCGTCCAGCCGCTCGGCAGCCCGCTGGAGGGTTTGACGCAGCAGTTCGTACCGGCTGCGCCCACCCGCCTCATCCCGTACCGACAGGCTCCGGGTTGCGTCGGCCAAGAGGATCAGCGTGGCCGACTGGCGGATCGTCTTCGTATAGACCCAGGTGGGGCGCAGCATGACCAAGACCACCAGGGCGACGACAGCCAAACGCAAAGCGGTCAGAACGGCGCGGCGCCGCGGCGTGAGGCCCCGGTGATGTGGCTTGACCCAAAGCAGCCCCACCAGGACCGCCGCCACGGCGATGACCACCAGCCAATGGCCTCCCACAGGATAGAGCGAAAAACGCGGCATCAGTTCATTCCCGGTAAAACCGGTTGGCCACCACATGCTCGGCGCCCAAAATGAGGGCGACGAGCAGGATGAGCAGGGCAAACAGTTCGTGGCCCACGCGGCCTCGGCTCATCTGCTGATCCAGGTCCTCGCGGTCCTGTGTCAGCTGGACGGGTAGCCCCCCGAGGACCTGCTCCAGCTGTTCCGGGGCAATCCGCTCCAAGCTGGTCTGCCGTGGATCCATGTTCACGCTGAAACCTCGGTCCACGCCCGAGGCCGTGCCCCCGGCGCGGATGCGGTAGTTGCCCACGTTGTCTGTGGCTGCCACCACCAAAGCCCGTTGCTTCAGGTCCGGGGTCAACCGCATCTCCATCGCCTCGGGGCTGTCCAGGATCGACAGCGCATAGGAACGGTACGTAGCCCCAGGGTCCAGCGGCAGGATGGCAGTCTCCCCGGCGTAATAGTTGAGCTTCACGTCGGTGCTGCCCACCAGGTGCAGCACGATGCCGTTGACGAGCATCACGGCCAGGCCCGAATCGTCGTAGGGCCACAGGTTCCACGGATCCTGGCTCGACTGGACCGAAACCGGCGTGGTCACGGTCACCGAGCGGCCGCCGCCCACGACGCGCTCCAGGATGGCGGGAGAGCCGTTTGAATAGTTGGCCACCACGTGGACGCCCTTGGCCAGGCTGCCCAATTGCCAATAGCGGAACACGGCCAACACTTCCCAGGGGATGTCCGGCCCCAGGCCTCGGAAAACGGACAGGATGGGATGGTCCAGCCTTTCCGGGCGCAGGTACATGCTCCCCTCCGGGGCCATCAGCTTGTTCAGCAGCGGAGCCGGCAAGAGCTCCTGGGCCTTCGGGTGGTTGAATGGTTCGGCATGGGTGGCCCCCGGGCCCAAGAAGATACCCAAACCATGGCCGTCGGCCGTGTAGTTGGTCAGTTTCTGCCAGACGGCCGGCTCCAGGGCGCGGGGATCGACCAGGCACACGGCGGCGTATTGCTCGAGGGGTTCTGAATCGAGTCGCCCCAGGCTGCTCAGTTGGCAATCGAACCGGGCCCGGCCGCTGCGCGCCAGGCCGCTGGGGGCGAGCATTTCGGCCAAGATGCGGCCATGCCGCTCGGGCGCACCCGGCGCGGCGATCAGCACCCGCCAGGGCCGTTTGACCTCCACGGTGAAATAGCGCCGGTTATCACAGGCCAGGCCGTCCTGGCCCATTAGCTGCACGTAGCCTTGATAGGTCCCCACGCTCAAGGCCCGAGTCAGGAATTCCACCGCCTGGGTCCGACCCGGCTGGAGGGACACGAGCTTTTCACTCCGCTTTTGCCAACCGCCCTCCGGATCGAGCATGTGGAGCTCCACGGTTCGCTCCACCGGCGGCCCCACGTGATAGACATCCGTTTCGATGCGCAGAGGGCTGCGGTTGGCCAGCGTTTGACCGGAGAGCCGCAGCGGACCGAGGCCCGAGTTGACCGGCTCGGGCACTCCCACATCGATCACATAGATGCCCAGATCCGAAAATCGCCCGGCTCGTGCGGCCAGCCGCTGGCCCGTGCCCTCGGGCCAGGCCACCTCGGCCATGTCCGTCAGCACGTAGACTTCCTTGCGCGCCAGTTGGCTCGACTCCAGCACGCGGAGGGCCTCTTCCATCGCCGAGGGCAGCGGCCGCACCACGGCCGCCGTCTGGAGCATCTCGATCCGATGCCGCGCCGCACCCCGGTCCACTTGGAAGGCCCCCGGCCCGGGACGGCTGTCCAGCACCGCCACTTGGCTGCCTTCCGGCAGCCGGCCCACCAGCCACAGGCCCCATTGACGGGCTACCTCCAAGCGCGACTGGTTCCGGTGCCGGTAGTCCATCCGCATCGAGCTGTCGAAAACCAGGGCAGCGGCCACGGGTGCATCCCGAGACCCCACGGCACCGCCGAACTTCACGCTGGGGCGGGCCATGGCCAACGCCAGCAGGGCGATGGCAGCGGCGCGCAGCACGAGCAGCAGCCAATGCCTGAGCCGCAGCCGTCGCCGGTTCACTTCGTGCCGCCGCTCGACGAAGCGAAGGGCCGGGAACTCGAAGTACCGCGGCCGCTGCCGCATCACCAGATGCAGCACAATGGGCACCACGATCAAGGCGGTGCCGGCCAGCAGCAACGGATTGACGAATGTCACGGCCTTCGACCTTCGGCGTCCAAATGGCCCTGCCCAATTGTACGACAGACGGCCCGCGGAAAATCCGAAATACGAAGCACCAAAGCGCGAAACAAGCCCGAAGCCCGAAATTCAAATGTCCCCAACGTCCCGGTGCACCGCCATATGCTGCGCCGCAACCGGCGGATAGCAGCCGGTCTTTTTGTCATTGGAGTTTCGGACATTCGGATTTGTTTCGACATTCGGATCTAGACATTCGGATTTGGCGTTCGCGGTGTCGCAGACTCGCGCACCGTGAATCAGTAACGGGCTCGGCGGCTGATCAGATACTCGGTCAACGCCTTGTCGAACTGCATACTCGTATCCAGCGCCACATAGTCGATGCCGCATTGGAAGCATTCGCGGCGAAAGGTCGCCCGAAAGGCCTCCACTTCGGCCACGTACTCCGGCCGGAAATGATCGGCGTCCAACTGGAGCCGCTGCGAACTCTCCGGATCCTCCAGCTCCACCATCCCCTCGAAGGGGAACCGCACCTCGGCCTCGTCCAGGATATGGAACAGGATCACATCGTGTCCGGCGTGGCGCAACCGATGCAACGCATGGAACACCGGCTCCGGATCGGTCAACAAATCGGAGAAGATGATCACCAGGCTGGCGTGACGCAAAAGCGCGGCCAACTGGTTCAGGCCGGCCGCCACATCCGTCCGGCCCGCAGGCTGGAGGTTGGCCAACAGCGACAGCACCGTGGCCAGCTGGCCGCGCTTCGACTTGGGAGCCAGGCTGTGCCGGATCTTTTCGTCGAAGGTGACCAGTCCCACCGGGTCGTGCTGGTAGATCATCAGGTAGCACAGCGCGGCGGCCAGGCAGATGGCGTAGTCGAACTTCGTCAGCTCCTGGCGGTAGGTGTAGCCCATCGAGCGACTCAGGTCCATGGCCAGATAGCCGGTGATGTTCGTCTCCGCCTCGAACTTCTTCACGTAATACTTGTCCGTCTTGGCATAGACGAGCCAGTCGATGTGATGCGGATCGTCGCCTGGGGTGTACTTGCGGTGCTCGCTGAACTCCACCGAAAACCCCTGAAACGGACTGGCATGAAGCCCCTGCAAGAACGCCCGCACGATGAACTGGGCGCGCAGATCGAGTCGCTTGATCTGGCGGATCACCTCCGGTTTCAGGTATCGTTCGACCGAGGACACGGCTGGTGGGCTCTCAAACTGTCACCTCGCGCGCACTGCACGCCTCAACCCGGGAGAACCACAAAGGCCGGAAGAATCCGAATGACCAATGATCACGAGGCCAAAGCTGCTCCCCACCGGCGCCCGGCCATAGGTCCTTCGTGCTTCGTGCTTCGCCATTGGTCACTCCCTCGCCTTCTTCGGTGCGGCGCCGGCCCCTCCTAGTGTTCCAACTTGGGGATCGGCGGCGGGGGGATCTGGCGCAACAGCCGCTCGATCAGGTCTTCGTTGGTGACCCCTTCGGCCTGGGCCTGGAAATTGGTGCTGATCCGGTGTCGGAGCACGGGGATGGCGACTTTTTGCACATCCTCAATGGCCACCGCAAAGCGGCCGTCCATGGCGGCCAGGGCCTTGCCACCGTTGATCAGGAACTGGCCGGCCCGCGGACCCGCGCCCCAATCGACCAGCTCGCGCACGTACTCCGGGGCCGTAGGGTCCCGTGGCCGGGTTGCCCGCACCACGCGGGCCACATACTTCACGATGTACTGGCTTACGGCCACCGAGGAGACCAGCTTCTGGAGGTTCAAGATGGCTCGGCCCGAAAGCACCTTGCGTACCTCCACCTTTTCGCTCCGTGTGGTCGTGGCCAGAATCCGCTCCTCTTCTTCCGAGCTCGGGTAGTCGACTTTGATGTTGAACATGAACCGGTCCAGCTGGGCCTCCGGGAGCGGATAGGTGCCCTCCTGTTCGATGGGATTCTGGGTGGCGATCGTGAAAAACGGCTCGGGCAGCGGATACGTCGTCTGGCCCACCGTCACCTCGCGCTCCTGCATCGCCTGCAACAACGCCGCCTGCGTCTTGGGCGGCGTACGGTTGATCTCATCGGCCAACAGGATATTGGTGAAGATGGGTCCTTCCACGAAACGGAAGTTCCGCCGCCCGTGTTCGTCCTCTTCCAACACGTTGGTGCCGGTGATGTCCGAAGGCATCAAGTCGGGGGTGAACTGGATCCGCTTGAAACGGATGTCCAGGATCTGGGCCAACGTGCTGACCATCAGGGTCTTGGCCAGCCCGGGGACGCCCACTAGCAGGCAGTGGCCGCGGGTGAAGATGGCGGCAAAGATCTGTTCGATCACCTCCGCCTGGCCGACGATCACCTTCTGCAACTCCTCCTGCATCAGCCGCCGGTGGTGGCGGAATTCCTGAAGGACGTCGCCCAGACTGCGTGTTTTGGTCGTGCTCAAGGTCGGATCCTGTCTGCTCGCATCGCGGGTCAGTGGCTTTCAAGTGGCCTCGGGCTGCCGTGCGACGTGGCGTTCGCCGTCGGCCCAGCGCCCGGGGAAGCGTCTACAGCGCTTTTATACCGCGCACGGTTGGAGATTTCCGCGCTGGACCTGGGAAGAGCTCGACACGCAGAAAACCCAAGCCGTTTCGCGTATATTGTATCGCTGGCAGGTCCCCGAGCCCACTCGCCGGCCGAGGCCGGCGTGTCTGGCTCAAGCCCAGGGCCCTGGTAGACTGAGAGAGTGTATCTCAGAGTGGCCAAGATCCTATCTTCGGGGGGGCAAAGCTCCTGCTGAGCCCTGAAATGGCGACCTTTCCGCCCAAGCCTGCCGGGCCGGAGCCTCGCCCTCCCGGTTTTGAGATGGGTTCTTCGGACAGGTCAGGCGTTTTTCTTTGGAGCCGGGGAGGCCGGCCATGGAGCGACCACTGGCCCGGAAGACGATTTGCGTTTTGCTGGTTGCGCTGTTTGGGTCGACTGCGCGGGCTGAGATTACCGCGGAACAGGTGCGCCAGGCGATCCAGAAGGGGGTGACGTTTTTGAAGCGCAACCAGACGGCCAGCGGCAGCTGGGGGGAAGTGGTCCAACATCCCGGCGGGTTGACGGCCCTGTGTACGCTGGCCCTTCTCACTGCCGGGGTCCAGCCCGGGGACGAGCATTTGGACAAGGCACTGGCCTATCTGAACAAGAAAACCCCGGACGAGATGCGTTCCACCTACGCGGTGGCCCTGCAAACGATGGTCTTCTGCAAGGCCGATCCGCGACGATACGCCGCCCAGATCACCCGCAACGTCCGCTGGCTGGAGAACACTCAGGTACGAGAGGACGAACACACCGCCGGCGCATGGGGATACGGGCGGGGGGGCGCCTCGGTGGACAATTCCAACTCCCAGTTCGCCCTCTTAGCCCTTTACGAAGCCGAACGGGCCGGCGCCACGGTGGATCCCCGCACGTTGCGGTTGGCCAAGGCCTACTGGGAGAACTGCCAAAACGAAGATGGTTCGTGGGGCTATAACCCCGGCCACCGCTCGGGCACGGGCAGCATGACGTGCGCCGGGATCGGCTCGCTGGTCATCACCTCCGACATGATTGGCCAGCTGGACGCCCAGGTGGTGGGGGACCGGATCATCTGCTGCGGGAAGGCGGAGGGGGGTGTCCACGGCGTCCAGCGCGGGCTGCAGTGGCTGGGATCCCATTTCGCCATCACCCATAACCCCAACGATCCCGGCGGCATGTGGTTGCTGTACTACTTGTACGGCGTGGAACGGGTGGGCCGCCTCACCGCCCAGCGGTTCATCGGCGGCCGCGATTGGTACCGCGAAGGGGCCGAACACCTGGTGCGCGAACAGATCGGGCTGACCGGCAGTTGGCGAGGCACGGGGCTGTACGAGGCCGACGAGCGGATCGCCACCGCCCTGGCCCTCCTCTTCCTCTCCAAAGGCCGCCTGCCGGTAGCGGTGGCCAAGCTGAAACACACCGGTGATGATTGGAATCGCCACCGCCACGACGTGCACAACCTGACCCGCTACGTCGAATCACGCTGGCGACTGGACCTCACCTGGCAAGTGGTCGATCTGGACAAGGCCACCGTGGATGACCTGGTCCAGTCGCCTGTGCTCTACTATTGCGGCCGGACCGACCCGCTGCCGCGATCGGCGGCCGCGACGGAGGCCCTGGTGAAAAAACTGCGCGGCTATCTGGATCGCGGCGGGTTTCTGTTCGCCGAAGCCTACTGCGATGGCGTGGGCTTCGATCACGGATTCCGCGAGCTGATGAAACGCGTGTTTCCCGAGAAAGAATATCGACTGCGTCTGCTGCCAGCCGAACACCCGATTTGGCGCATGGAGGAAAGGATCGACCCCCGGTTGACCAAGCCGCTGTGGGGCATCGATTTCGGCTGCCGCACCAGCGTGGTCTATTGCCCGCCCGATGCGAGCGGCGGGCTGCCCCAGTCGCTTTCCTGCCTGTGGGAACTGGCCAGGCCCGGCCGCGGCATCCAGTACAGCCCGGCTGTCCAAGCCAAGATCAACGCCGGCCTGTCCCTGGGGATCAACGTGCTGGCCTACGCCACGAACCGCCAATTGCAATCCAAGGAGGTGGCCTTTGACCGGCGCCCTGAACCGTCCGGCCCGAGCGGTGGAGGCCGGCGTGGCCGCCTGCGTATCGCCAATCTGCGCCACCCCGGCGGATGCCACGCCGCACCGCGGGCCGTCGCCAACCTGCTGGATGCCGCGGCCGCCGAACTGGGTATCCGCACCTCCTCGGAGGTGGACGAAATCGCCATCACCGACGAGGCGCTGTTCGATTACCATCTGGTCTTCATGCACGGCCGTAATGCCTTCCGATTGACACCCGCGGAACGCCAGCAATTGAAAACCTTCATCCAGCGCGGCGGCCTGGTCCTGGCCAACTCGATCTGTGCCAGCCCTATGTTCACCCAATCCTTCCGTCGCGAAATGGAACTGATCTTCCCCGATCATCCGCTGGAACTGATCCCGCCCGATGACCCCTTGCTGACGCCCACTTACGGCGGTTTTGACCTGTCGACCGTCACGCGCCGCGATCCGCAATCGGGCGACGAGGGGCCGCTGGAAGACGTGCTCCGCCGAGTGCCTCCGGAGCTGGAAGGCATCAAACTGAACGGCCGCTATGGGGTGATTTTCTCCCGCTACGATCTGAGCTGCGCGCTGGAAAAACATGACTCGCCCGAATGCCAAGGCTACGTGCGCCAAGACGCCGCCCGCATTGGCCTGAACGTGGTCCTCTACGCGCTGCAGCAATGAGGCTGTGAGCGAGTAGCGAAGGCTCCCGCGCCCGGTGCGGCCCGGGGCTGCAGCCAGACTCGACCCCAGCGTTGCCAACCGACGGGGTAGGATGGACATTCCCCTCCGCCATAAGTGGCGTAAGACGCGCAGGAACCCGAGCATCGCAGATGTCATAAGATGTGAGTTTTGCCGCGCCGGCCGGGCTCGCCGGTCGAGCCCGTGATTGACGGGCAAGAATGCCCATCCTGCGTTTCCTTCCTGCGACGTTGGGCTCGAAGGACTGTTGACCGAGCGATCCGGATGCGCCACGATGGCGTGGGGGAACGTTTGATGTAGGTTGTTGCTTGCCTGGGAGGACGGCCACATGAATGCTCCTGTGGAAAAGCCAGTGGATCCGTTGTGGCTGGCGGAGTTTTCCTGCTGGACGATGGTCGCCTTGGCCCCGCTGTTGTATTGGGTCAACGGCCCGGCCGTGTCGGTCGATCAATTGGTCGTGCGCTGTGTGGTATTCGGCTCGGCTTTGGCCGGCGGAATTGGGCTGCGGGTGTACAAGACCCTGCGGCGCCGCGGATGAGACCGGGCGAGCGGGAATACCTGAACATCAACGTACTGCCGCGAGGCCGATTGGGGATCGCCGTGGCCGCCGGGCGGGGCCAGGCGTGGCGATGGCGGCGAGCCGATGTGGATATCTCGTCGTCGGAGCCGGGCCAGTGGCACCATGTGGCCTGCGCCTGGGGCGGGGGACGAGTTGGAGGTGTTCGTCGACGCCTTCCAGGTTTCCCGACGCCGCTACGGGGCCGAGGAGATCCGGCGGATGATCCGCGAGGCGGAGCGTCCGCCCTGTCGACCGCTGGACCAGCCCCGATTGGTACATCTGGGACGGCGGCTCGCCCTCCTACTACACGCACAACTGGTGTCCCAACCGCGATCATTGGGTCTGGTCCACGCAGGTCCGGTCGATGAACTGGATCTTCCAGTTGGAAGAGGCTTGGAAGGTGGCCCCGGATTTCTGGTGGGAGATCTCCACCTGGGACGGCAACGGGGGCGGCTGGACGCCCGAGATGGGCTACCGGCCGGACCTGGTGGACAAGTCAAAGGCGTGCCAGTACTTCAAGGACGGCCAGACGTACACGCCGGAGCGGTTCTTGGGCTGGATCCAGTTCGGCTTGTGGCTGTTGCGGCCTCGGGTGGTGCGCGAGTTCCGCGGCAGCACCGTGCCGCTGGAACCGTGGCGGCCTTTCTTCGAGAAACTGCTGTTGGCCGTCGATCGCGTTCATCGTAACGGTGTCCTGGAGCCGTTCTGGCGCCACGGCCGGTTGGTGCCCAACCGGGCCCACCGCCATCCCTGCCAAGAGGCGATTCCGGAAAAGTACCGCGACGTGGACCGTTGGTTTCTCTTGGACACGGATCTCGATCCGCCGCGGCCGTGGACGCTGACTACCAACCTGCCGGTGTTCAGTATGGCTTTGGTTCTGGTGCAACCCGGTTCGCGCCGTTGGTTGGTCTATGCCCATTCGCCGCTGGAAGACCGCCGCCAGGTGAGGATCACACTCCCCGGGTTCGGCCCCGTCACAATGGATGTGCCTCGGGTGGGTACGTTTCACATAGTCGACGAAAAGACGCGACAGGTGCGGTTGGTCGAGTTGCGCCGAGCCACGCAGGTCGGGCTGTACCCGAGAGAATGTGCTCGCCCTCGGCTCAACCCCGGTGTCGCGAACCAGCAGGGCAGGATGGACGTTTCGGTCCTTCATAAGCGGGACGAAAGGCGCAATGGCCTGGGCAACGGAGATGTCAGAAAACGTGGATCTTGCCGTACTGGCCGGAGTTGCTGATCGAGCCCATGACTGACGGGCAAGAATGCCCATCCTGCGTTTCCTTTCTGCAAAGTTGGGGTTGACCAGCAACCCGTTCCCGAGGGCGTCCGGCCGTCTCCTGGGCGGGAGCCCCATTTCGTCAGGCAGAGCCTGACCTGCTCGATCCGGCCCTACCGGTCCTCGCCCCATCCTTCGATCACGGCCAGCGCGGTGGCGATCTTGCCGAACGGGGCGCTGACCTGGATGCCCGCCACTCGATCTTGTACCCGCTGGATCGACTCCTGGGCGATCTGGACGCCGGCGGCCAGCTGCTGTTCCCGGCTCTTGGCCGCTTCCATCCGGGCCATCACCTCTTCGGGGATCTCGACGCCCGGCACTTCGTTTTGCAGGAACAGGGCGTTCCGGTAGCTGGCCAAGGGCCAAATGCCGGCGATGATGGGGATATCGAATTGTTGGACGGCATCCAGGAATCGCAAGAGGGCGTCCGGGTCAAAGACCGGCTGAGTGATGGCGAACTCCGCCCCCGCTTCGACCTTGCGGCGGAAGCGATCCAGTTCCCGCTTTTGGTCCAGCGCCGTGGGATCCAGCCCCACACCGATCAGCGCGGCGGTGGGCGGATCGATGGGCTGGCCGCCCATATCGATCCCGCAGTTCAACCGCCGCTGGACGGCCACCATGCCGATCGAATCTGTGTCGAACACACCGGTGGCGTGCGGGTAGTTGCCCAGCTTGGGCGGATCGCCGGTGACGAAGAGGATGTTGTGGATGCCGCAGGCCGCGCAGGCCAATAGATCGGCTTGCATGCCGATCAGGTTCCTGTCGCGGCAGCAGAAATGCAGGATCACTTCGATCTTCGCTTGGCGTTGGATCCGGTCGGCCGTCACCAGCGGCGAGATACGGCAGCTGGCCCGCGGCCCGTCGGGGATATTCGTCGCGTCCACACCGTGCCGGTAGAGGGCTGTGCATTTGTCGATCGTGGCCGTCAGGTCATAGCCGCGGGGGGGCAACAGCTCCACGCTGGTGACCCATTTGCGCTGGGCCAGGCGCCACGCCAGCCGCGAACGTTTCTCCATCGGCACCGGCGTCTTCTCTTCCACCTCGGCCGGCCGGACCACCACCCGGGTTGCCCGGGTCGCCCGCGCCAATGGTTTGACAGCCTCAGCCACCTGCTGGATGTGCTCCGGCCCTGTGCCGCAACAGCCTCCCACACCGCTGGCACCCAACCGCACATAACGCTTGGCGTACACAGTCAGGTATTCCGGCGAACAGAGGTAGATCCGCCGATAGTCGATCTCTTTGGGGATCCCTGCGTTGGGCTGAACCACCAAAGGCACCGACGTGAGTCGGACCGCCTCTTCCAAAGCGGTCATCAGCCCGTCGGGTCCAGTGCCGCAGTTCATGCCCCAAAAGAGCGGCTGGTGCTGAAGCCCCTCCAAAGGGGCCAACATCCGCGACAGCGGCTCGCCATCGACCGTCTGCCCCTGCTCGCCGATGGCAAAAGACAACGCATACGGCACGTCCGGCAGCTGTTGCATGGCCGCTGCACACGTCTCCAGCGCCTTCCGGTTTGGCTGGGTCTCGAACAAGATCAGATCGACCCCGCCTTCCCTCAGCGCCTCGACCTGTTCGAAGATCATCGCCTCCCGCTGCTCGTCGTACTGCGGCTGGGTGGGCAACGGGCCGATCGATCCGGCCACGAAGACGGGCCGGTCAGCCGCGTCGGCCGCCTGGCGGGCCAGTCGCGCGGCGGCCAGGTGGATGGCGTGCAGCTTTTCGGCCAGCCCGAACCGCTCGAGCGTGGCGCGATTGGCCGCGAAGGTGTTGGTCGTCAGCACGTCCGCCCCGGCATCCACATACTCGCTGTGCACCTGACGGATCAGGTCCGGGTTGGATAGACCCAGTTCCTCGAAGGATCGACCGGGCTGTGCGTGGCGCCGATATAACTCGGTACCCATGGCCCCGTCGAAGACCACGACAGCTTCACGCAGCAGTTCGGCCACAGAACCAGGACTGGACATCAATTCGTTCCCATCAAACCGGAGACCTGCAGGCGCTGTCCCGCGTCATTGTAGGTGCCCAGGCAACCCGTGTTGCTGGTTGCGGACCTATCGTTAGTTGCGGATCTCCCGTTTTCTGAGGCCGATGGTCAGGGCGAGCGACGCAATGATGGCCCCCGGAGGGTAGCGGCCGCCAGGGTTACGGCCGCA
>DQVB01000274.1 GCA_015661985.1 Planctomycetota bacterium
GACGCCGGGTGGTCTGCCGCCGGGCACGCGGCGGCTGCGCATGTTCGCCCGGGGCGGTATGGCCATCCACGCCGAGTGGTTTACCGATCCGGCGACCGGGCAGGCGATCGCCGTGGTCAGCTCCCCGGTGAACTTGATCATTGACGGCCTGCCCCAAGTAGGCACGCTGGACGTCTCCACCGACCGGCTGGTCATATGGACCGTGGACGTCCTGGACGCGGGCCGCGGTGACGGCTCGCTGCAAAGCGAGGATATTCCGCTGGAGATTTACATGGAGGGGAACATCGAGTTCCGTCAGGGGCAACGGATCGTCTACGCCGACCGGATGTACTACGACGTCAACGCGCGCCGCGGCATCGTGCTGGACGCCGAGCTCCTCACACCGGTCCCCCAATACGAAGGGTTGCTGCGGCTGCGGGCCGATGTGCTGCGGCAGTTGAACGAGCACCAGTTCATGGCGGAAAACGCGTGGATCACCTCCAGCCGCATGGGACGGCCGCGGTATCGCATCCAGACGGAAGAGGCGTACTTCGAGCACTACCAGCGCATGCGCTTCGATCCGCTCACCGGTGCCCCTGTGCTGGACCCCGAGACGCGCGAGCCGGTCATTGACCATCAGGGCCTGGCCACGGCGCGGAACAACGTCCTGTTCCTTGGCCAGGTGCCGATCTTCTATTATCCGTTCATCGCCACGGACCTGACCAAACCTCACTACTACGTTCGGCGCGCGCGGCTGAAGAACGACAGCGTTTTCGGCACCCAGGTACTCACGGACTGGGACGCTTACCAGATACTCGGCATTCAGCAGCCGCCGGAGGGGACCGAATGGGACGTGAGTTTCGACCTGCTCACCGACCGCGGCTTCGGGCATGGGACCACGTTCACCTACCAGCGGGACAGCTTCCTGGGTTGGGACGGCCCCACCTCGGGCCTGGTCGACTACTGGGGCATCCACGACACGGGGCTGGACAACCTTGGTCTCGGCCGGCGCGCGCTCAGGCCCGCCAAGGACTATCGCTACCGGCTCTTCTGGCAACACCGGCAGCTCTTTGCCAACAACATGCAGTTGTCGGCCGAGCTGGGATGGATCAGCGACCGCAATTTCCTGGAGCAGTATTTCGAACGGGAATGGGACGAACTGAAAGACGAGACGACGGGTGTGGAGCTGAAACAGATCCACGACAACATCTCGTGGAGCATCACAGCTGATATACGCCTGAACAAATTCTTCACCCAGACGGAATGGCTTCCGCGGTTCGACCACTTCTGGCTGGGTCAGGAGTTATTGGCGGACCGGTTCACGTGGTTCGAACACACCAGCGCCGGCTACGCCCGCTTCCGCACCGCCTCGGTGCCCGAGGACCCGGCCGACGCGCCGTTCGATTACTTGGCGTGGGAGCGGGTCGCCGGACCAGGCGTCCTGCCGCTGGCCACCGGCAGCGAACGACTGGCCACGCGCCAGGAACTCGACCTCCCCGTGCGATTGGGGCCCTTCAAGTTCGTGCCGTATGTGCTGGGGGAATTTGCCCACTGGGGCGAGGACCGCAGCGGTGACGACCTGCAGCGGCTCTACGGACAAGTGGGCGTGCGGGCCAGCATGCCCATGTGGAAAGTGGACCCCACGGTGGAAAACCAACTGTTCAACGTCCACGGCATCGCCCACAAGATCCTTTTCGAGGTGGAATTCGCCTACGCCGATGCCAACCAGGACATGACCGAATTGCCCCTCTATGACCCTCTGGACGACGACTCCGTCGAGCATTTCCGGCGGCGACTGGCCATGAACACCTTCGGCCTGCCTCTGGTGCCCCTGCCCTTCGACGAACGGTTCTATGCGCTGCGTACCGGGATGGCCGGTTGGGTGACGGCCCCCAGCATGGAGATCGCCGACGACCTGAGCACCTTCCGGTTGGGCATGCGACACCGATGGCAGACCAAACGGGGACGGCCTGGGAGCCGGCGGATCATCGACTGGGTCACCCTGGACGCCCATGCCACGTTGTTCCCCGACGAGCTGCGGGACAATTTCGGCAAGACCGTGGGCTTGGTGGATTACGACGCCCGCTGGCACGTGGGCGACCGGCTGACGCTGGCCACCAGCGGCGCCTTCGACTTTTTCGCCGACGGGCCGCGGATCATCAGCGTGGGAGGCTTCCTGAGCCGGCCACCTCGCGGAAGCCTGTACCTGGGGGTCCACCTGCTGGATGGCCCCATCGATAGCACGATCCTGGCCTTCTCGTACACCTACCGGATGAGCCCCAAATGGGTCTCCTCTTTCGGCACCACCGTCGACCTGGCCGACGACGGGAACATCGGCCAAAACTTCTCACTGACCCGCGTCGGGGAATCGTTTCTCATCAGCCTCGGGGTGACGGTCGACCACAGCCGGGACAACGTGGGTGTCAATGTGGCCGTGGAACCCAGGTTTCTCCCGATGACGCGGTTAGGCCGGGCCGGCGGGGCCCGGATCCCTCCGGCCGGGGCCTACGGGCTGGAATGACCGACGCGGTCGGGCGCGGCGGCAGCGGCGGCCTGCTGGCAAAGACCTGATCACCTGCGCGGCGGCAAGCTACACTTGACCAGTGGCGCTGGAGCCGCACGGTCGGTCCACGGCGACCCTGTCCGTCGGCGGGGTCTGCGATAGAATCACATGGGAAGGTACCGGGACGCCGTTTGCCCGCACCTTCGGTCGGCAGCACACGTCGAGAAGGTCTACCAATCCGCCACCACCTTGGTCATGTGGGGGTAAATGATGTCCACATCTGAACCGCTCCCAGGCCACGACCAAACGCGGCGGCTCTATCGCGCATGGACCACCAAATTCCGCAATGCCTTCCGCGGTGTGGCCCGTGGGGTGCGCGAACAGAACAGCTTCCGCGTCCATTTCTCCTTTGCCCTGGCCGTCCTGGTCGCCGGCGCCGCGTTCCAGATCAGCTTGCTGGAGTGGTGCGTCCTTTTGATGTGCATCACCGCCGTGTTGGCCGCCGAGCTGTTCAACAGCGCTTTGGAGTTCATGGCCAAGGCGATCACGGACCAGCACAACCTGCATCTCGGACTGGCCTTGGACATCGGAAGCGCCGCCGTTCTGGTGGCGGCGATCGGTTCGGCCATCGTGGGCAGCATCATCTTCTTGATGCGCCTCGGTGTGGCCCTGGGCTGGTGGCCCTTGCCCGCCGTGTTCTCCTAGTTCGCGCGACAGAGACGCGTTTGCCGCCTCCGACCACCGCTCTCACTCGACCGAATGACCGCCTTGGAGGCGATACTGGCGGATACTGAGCTGGCCGTTGCGAGCCACGACGATGTGGTCCAGCACGTCGATGCCCAACAGCGAGCCGGTTTGTTCCAGCCGGTCGGTGACGGCCAAGTCCTGGCGGCTGGGGGTGGGGTCGCCCGAGGGATGGTTATGCACCAGGATCACGGCGGCGGCCGCTTCTTTGATGGCCGGCCGGAACACCTCGCGCGGGTGGGCCGCGCCGCTGTCCAGCCCGCCGATGCTGATCCGATGGCAGCCGATGACCTCATGTTTGGTGTTCAGGCAGAGGACGTGGAATTCCTCCTGCGTGGCCTGCGAGGCGAGCACACTGAAACGCTCGCGGCACTCGGCGATCGCATCTTCCGGACTCGAGATGCGGCGCTGCGGCCGGCCCGCCTGACCGGCGAGCGCCTCGGCCACACGGCGGCCCAATTCGATCCCGGCCATGATCTGGCAATACGCCGTCGTCTGGACGGCCGGGCTGATGGCCCTCAGTTCCCCCCGGCCCGCCTGGGGCAGTTTGTGGAGCTGGCCGGCGAAATGGGCGGCGATCTTTTCGCCCGCTTGGAGCGCCGACTCGCCAGGGCGACCCGAACGGATGAGGATGGCCAGCAGTTCCGCAAGGCGCAGGTCCGCGGGTCCGCGAGCCAGCAGGCGTTCGCGCGGCCGATCGGATGCCGGACTGCGGCTCAGGCTGCCCCCGAAGAGTTTCGCCTCCACCCATCGCGCCGGGGAAAACTCCGCACGCCCGCCAGACCAACGGAACGACGGCTTGCCGGGAGGACCGGACCGCGCCAGCAACCCGTCCTGCTCCAACTGGTGAACCAGGCGCGTCACGAATGCAGGCCGCTCGTCGCCACAGCGGTCCTTCAGTTCATCCAGGCTGAACGTGTCGAAGCGGCACGCCTGGTCGACCACCTGCAGATAGCGCTGGTATCGCTTCCGTTCGCTGCTGGATGTGCCCACCACCACGTCTCCCCTTGTTGGCGCCCGGCGTGAACGGCCGGCCGCCGAGC
>DQVB01000335.1 GCA_015661985.1 Planctomycetota bacterium
CATGCTCACCAAGACCGACCTGGCCACCGGCGAGGTGACCGAGTACACCTGGGACCACCGCAACCGGCTGACCAAGGTCACGGTGAAAGACTCGGCCGGGACGGTAATACGCGAATCCAACTACACGTACGACCCGTTCGACAAACGCATCGGCGTTTCGGTGGACCCGGACGGCGACGGGCCCGAGGTTGCCAGCGAGCGTTGGACGGTGTATGATGGCCTCAATGTATGATGGGGCCAATCCGTATGCGGATTTCGACGGCTCGGATAATCTCACGCAACGATATCTTTACGGCCCGGCGCCTGTCTGCGTGCGACGCACAGCCAGGGTGGACATGATCATGGCTCGCCTCTCGGCCCAAAGCGGCATCGCCTGGTACCTGACCGACCACCTGGGCAGCGTGCGTGACATGGCCGACACAGCCGGCACGGTGATCGACCACATCCAATACGACTCCTTCGGCAACGTCCTATGGGAGACCAACCGGGAAGCCGGCGACCGCTTCAAATTCACGGGGCGCGAATACGACGCTGAAACCGGCCTCTACTACTACCGCGCCCGCTACTATGATCCTACCGTCGGGCGATTCATCATGGAAGACCCGCTTCGATTTGGCGCAGGCGAGCCAAACCTGTATCGGTATGTATTCAACAGTCCGACCAACTACGTGGACCCAACTGGTTGTGCTGGTCAGGACCGGGAGGATCGGGACTCAGGCGGCTGGCGGGATTTGTTGGATTGGATCCCGCTATTGGGGGGAGCCATTCGAGAGCTACTGGACGCGTCTGATGCCTTCGACCAGGCGGTGGACGATGGGCAGCGCCGGAGGCTGGGCATGCTGGGTTTTTCGCAACCGGATGGCGATAGACGGGTGCCCATGGACGATCTCCGCGGCATTGGGGAAAGCGGCGCTAGGTCAGTCGGACATGTGGCCAATTTTGGCCTGGAATGGTGGGAGCAAGGCTCTGGAGCGGTGAGTTCCGACTAGATGACGAGACGCTAAACGCTAACAATAGCGCCGAGTAGCCAAGTTTGATAACGCCGATGGAGCGGTAGTGCCGGCAGGGAAGGCGTTGGACTCGGGGGTTCGCGATATCTAGCAATTAGGAAAGGGCGACGCCAGAAGCGTACCTACGTGCAGAAGGATTAGGGAGAGTGTGTCGGTGAGGCGAAGTATAACGGAAGTGTGGTGAGGATCGTACCGACTGCGATCTACGGAGGTAACCGGGCGGTGTTGTCTGGATGTGAGGTTTTCCCGGGGGGCGTCCTGGATGAGCGAAAAGCAGGCACGTTACGCAATATGGCCGAAACAGGGCACGCATAGGGCCCTCTTTCAACGGCAGCTGACCACTCTGTTCGTTCGAGGCGTGGGGGCCGTATTGTTACTGGGAAGCGTCGCGTTGCTAGCCGTGGCGACCTTTGTGTACGGCAGATGGCTGACCGATCCGTTAGCGTTCCTGTTCTTTTGGGGGGACTTGGACGCGAAAACCAAGGTGAAGCATCTCCTGATTCTACTGCAGCTTGCCACGATCTTTCCGGGGTCTGTCGGTTTGCTTCTTCTTAGGCGTTGGGGTGCCGACCTGACCGTGACAGCAATGGTTGTTACGATCACCTACGGATTGCTTGATCTAGGTACGGCATCGGCCGCAAGGCTGGTGTCTACCTTGGCCATACCTTTGGCACTTCTTGGCTTTGTGATGTGCGTACGTTTAGGACTGGTCGGCCCGACGTTGGCGCGCACACGCAGGGCAAAGGAGTCTCAACGAAGCCAGCAGAATGTTGGCGTGGTGTGGAAGGTGGTGGCTAATATTTTAGTGATCTCCGGGGTGGTCTCTATTGTAGCGCTCTTGTGCGACATGGTATTTGGCGCATGGTGGCAGCTGGCGCACGCTGCCATGGGGCGGCACGCATCGGGTGCTGTTATCCGGGCGGTTATGGCCGACGCTTGCGCGCTGGTCGGGGCGGGTTTCGTTATGGCGGGCGGAATAAGCCTGAAGAGAGCGAGAATCGTCCGCGCTGTGTGCGCGTGCGGATTCGGCATGGTGTTGGTTGCGATTGCGATGTTGTTTGGGCTGAATGGCGACACTTTGTTCTTTTTTGGCGGGTGAATTGAACATTGGACTGCCGATAGAGCCCGATGGGCCGTCCAGGAACATGCGCCAGTGGGAGACGACGCACTCGTGAAAAACGCTGATGGAATATGTGGATTGCTGCGGCGTCTGTTTTGGGATCGTTCAGTGCCAAGCTACGAGAGGGCTGGTTAGGGCGATGAGGAAGAGCATGCTGCGCTTGGTTGGTGCTCGACGGCAGCTGCACGGCGGCACTACTATGGCTATCATCTGCCTAAGTTTGATTCTCGGCAGTACATGCGGTTGCTGCGCAGTCCGGACGTTAGACGAGTTACGCCGGCGGCATCACAGTATCAGGGCCTATCAGTGCGCGCTGGCGTTTGCGAAGCGGGGCGAGTACGGTAAGGCAATCGTAGAGTTGAATGCGGCAATCCAATCGGATCCAAACAACTGCGACGCTCATTACCTGCTTGGGTGGATCCACGCGACCTGCGTACACGACGCGTACCGCGACGGGGAAAAGGCAGTTCTGCACGCCAGACGTTCCTTGGCCTCGGGAGACGGACTAGGCTGTTGGTCGGTGCCTGAGTTCATCCGCATTGCGTGCTTGGCGGCAGCCTACGCCGAAGTAGGCGATTTCGAACGAGCGGTATTGCAGCAGCGGAAGGCCATGGATGAGGCTCCGGAGCCGGTTAAACAGAGGCTCGGGTTTTGTCTCACGCTCTACGAAGAGGGGATCGCGCTACGCACGGCGCAGCTTAGCCCCACTGAGCTCGGAAAGATCTCTCGGCCTCTCTCATGGATCGAGTTTCCCTCGGCGGAAGGGCATTTCAGACTGCTTTTCCCGGGGATCCCCGAGCGCAGAGTTGTCGGACCCGATGCGGAGTCGCGCACTGTGGTATTGGAGGTGGTAGTTGAGGGTGGCCGGGGTGTATTTCAGGCTTACTATGTGCCGGATTACCCGGCCGCCCAGAGTGATCCTGACAGCAGCCTCTCGCGCGCTCAGCAGTCCCTGATCGGTCGATTCAAGGCGGCGTTTGACGTGGAATCCGTAGACAAACAGCATACCACGTTCCAGGGTCGCTCAGCGAGGATTACGACTATTGTGGGGACTGACGCGGACCTCAAGTTTACCTATCACGCCATCCAGTTGGTGGCAGGCCGCCGCCTTTACGTGTGGTCGGTCACCGCTGAACAGGGAGCGGTTGACCAAGCCGCTATTGACAAGTTTCTGTTTTCCTTCCGTTTGCTGAACGCCACGGGTGGCAATGGGCAGCGGGTAACCCCCAGGAAATCCGACGCCCGGTCATGAACAGTCCCGCTGGCTGCTCGCGTCCCTTCGTTTCGGTGGTGATGGCCATCTATAATGGTGCCGCGACGCTGGCACGCGCGATCGAGTCGGTCCGCACTCGGGGCATCGGGGGTCAGATCTGAATGGCACTGTTGACCGAGTTAAGTTGTTTGCCTGACTCGGGTTGCGCGCTGGAGGCGCCTCTTCGATTTCTTTCGTCCCTCACGCA
>DQVB01000452.1 GCA_015661985.1 Planctomycetota bacterium
GTCATTTGTCCGAAGTATCCTTGTTGCTGGACGACTGTTCCTCAGACTATACTCGCGATTGCTGAGTGCGTTGCGCTTCCATCCAGAAGTAGAGGTAGTGCAAGCGGTTGATAAACCGGTACGCGCCTCGTCCTCGCTCCGCGTCGGGAACAACAACGCCAAGGCGTTTCATGCGGTTCAGGAAGTTGTCCAGCACACGTTTCTCGGCTGGCGGTAATCGCCGCATGATTTCAGCACGTCTGAATTGCGGCCCGAAGGGCTCGCGAGCGACTTTGCGGAGGATGGCGCGATACCTTTCGCTGCGAATCGCGCGGTACACCTGAGGCTCCAGGTGTTTACGGCCGATTACGTCGGCCGCCGAGACGACGCCTTGCAGCGCATCGCGTGCGTCGATGTAGCCATCAGTGTCCACGCGAAGGACCGCGTCGCCAATCTCGTGGGCCACTGCGGGAAAACCACCAGTATAGGTGGTCAGAGTCTGGAGCGCGCCCGGCGCCATCCTGACGTGAATCGAAGCAAAGGCTTTCTCGAAGAACTGCCGTGTCTCGCCGTCGCTCCATGGTGTGATCTCAACCAGACGAAACACCCTCGCCAACGACGGTTGATGTTGCACAAGCGTCTGCCGGCGCTCTTCGAGGCCCACCAGAAGGAGACAAAACGGGCATGGCTGAGCGGAGGTCGCGATTTCATCGACGAGGCTTTTCAGCCAGTTGGCGAAGGCTTCGGACTGGGCTAATCCGTTGATATCGTCCAATATGAGAAACACACCTTTCCTATTCTCTTCGATCGTCTCGGCCAATCGCTTGATGGATGGAGCGAAATCATGGACCGCTTGTTGAAGATCCTGCGAACTAGCAGCGAATTCGACGGTGATGCCGAATAGCCCGACCTGGCGAACATGGTTTCCCAGGAAACTGCGCACCTTCTGGTGCCAAGGCCGGTCGATGCTCTCTTTGAGGAGCCTATCGAAGGCCCTGCGAGCCATTTCCGGAAGTTCATGAACACCGCCAAGGAACACATGAACGCCAAGAACATTGTGTTCCCTCTCACCGAAATACCGAACGAATGAAGCAAGCGAACTCTTACCTATGCCCCGCTCGCCCGTGAGAAAGCCGATCGAGAACCGTCCGGTGCTAGCCAATTCAACCATCCGCGCGATTTCCTGGACCTCGCTACTTCGGCCCACGAAGAATTCTACGGGAACCGGCTGTCCCGGAGTAAACGGGCTGTATTCCTGGGGCATCTCCCTTTCCTTTCGCTCAGTCGTCCTCCGGACTCCGCGCTGAGGGCCATCCGGGCGCTTCCTCAGCGGCATCGTGGCCACAATAGCTGATCCCCCGGGATGCTTGTTCTTCCGCAAAGCGCAAACGCTCGGCCTCCGCTTCACGGAGGATGTCCAGCGCGGTTCGGCGGATTTCCGCGCGGGAAACCCTCCGGCGTCCCCGAATTGGCTCAACCGGCAGTCCACTGCTCGGTTGTTGTATACCCGTCACGAATCAGTTTTCCGCATTTGTGTCGCCCAGAAGCCCGGCTTTTTCCGAAAAGCCGGGCTTCTTCACCGTCATCGGCCGTTCCCCATCATCCATTATCACTCAGCCGTCGATGTTCTTCGATAGCCTCGGCCGGAATCTCGTAAAACCGGGCCGCCACGATTTCCCGCTTGGCGTGGTCGAGCTTGGCGGCCGGATTCCGGATCGTGACCAGTTCCGGGCGGTCGCCCAGCGGGTCCCAGACGACGGCCAGCCAGTAGGTTTCGGTAAGCTGCTGGGCCTTGTACCATTCGTTGGTCGTCAGGCGGACGGGCTGGCCGCGCATGCGTCCCTTGACTTCGATGCGACGTACCTCCACTTCGCCCGTGGCATGGTCGGTGATGCGGTGGGCGCGGATGTCGAAGCCCAGCTTCAGATGGCCCACGCGATCGATCTGGGTCTCGGGAAATCCTTCTTCGATCAGGGCCTCGATCACCGTCTGTTCTGCGGCCAGTTCGCTTTGGCGGCGAACGTGCGGGTCCGGTTCATCGGCCAGGGCGGCAAGCTGGGAATCGGCATCGACATCGGGAACAATGACCAGGGCCGACGCCAAGTGCCGCACGGGGCCGGTACGCGCGATTTCCAGACGCTTCAGACCTTCCATGCGCTCACGCCGGGTGCGCTGGAGCTCATCTACCAGCTTCCGCGCCTCATCGGCGGCCAGCTTGTATTCGGGCTTGGTAGCCGCTTCGGCGGCCAGCAGCATCGCCCGTTCCTGGGCCTTGTTGATGCGGGCGGTGAACGATCGTTCCAGGTAATCGCGGATGACATGGGCGAACCGTCGGCGCTGCTCGCGGCAGCGGGTTCGACACTCCGTCTGGTAGGTCCCCTTGAGAAAGTCGGCGGCGGCCTGGGAATCGACCGGCTCGATCTCATCGGGCGGATTGGGCGCCGCCACCAGGTTGAGGATCAGATCGGACGGAATCACCTCAAAAGTGGCGTCGTCTTCCCGAACGGTGACCAGTTCGCCGTATAAGGGGATGTCATTGCCGCGAGTGTCCTTTCCCCGGATGCTCATCTCGAAAAAGTGCAACTTGTACGGCCGGTCGGCCAAAGGGTCGGCGAACACGGCCGCGCCGCCGACTAGCGGTCCGAGACGTTCGTTGAGCTTCTCGTCCACGGCGGCGTAAAGCGGGTGCCCTGGCCCGAGCAAGACGGCGTCGAGGTGAGCGTCTTGTTCCAAGTGCTCCTTGTGGAACGTTATCTTCCGATACGAGGGGTCGGCTTTGCCGAGGCGCCCGACACTCTGGAGCCGATCCGACCGGAGTTCGGCCAGCACGTGTTCGACCCGCCACAGCCCGTCGGCCCGCGGCTCGACGCGAAGCCCAATCTCCTTCGCGGCCCCAATAAACTGCTCCTCGACGTATCGGGGCATGAGGCGACGTTCTTCGATCTCCAAATTCCGCTTCTGAAACCCGCTGAAATCGACGTGGGCACGGGCCAAGGCAATGCCTGTGGCCTGTTCGTACTCCTTGAGCTTTTCGGGACGCATCCGGTCGATTTGGTCGATGTACTCGTCCAGCCGGCGCGGGTCGTATGCCGCTTCCCGCAGCATCTCCGGCAAGTTGACGTCGTTGATCGACAGCACCTCGCCGACCACGTCGAATACCCGGCCCTCCAACGCGGCGTTCATCAGTTCGAGTTTCTCAAGCAGCCGATGGAGGATCCGGCCCTCGACGATCGGATCGCCGTTTTCCGAGTCGGTAGCCACGAAATTGAAGACATAAACGTCCCGGTCCTGGCCGATGCGGTGGATGCGGCCCATCCGCTGCTCCAGCCGCGTGGGGTTCCAGGGCATGTCGTAGTTGATCATCAGGTGGCAGAACTGGAGGTTGATGCCCTCGCCGGCGGCCTCCGTCGCCACGCATATCTGCGCTTGCGTCCGGAAAACCTCTTGTGCGCGTTTCCGTTCGCGAGGGTTCATGCCGCCGTGGATTTCGCAGGTGGTGTATCCCCACTGGCCCAGATGGTGGCGAACATAGTTCAATGTGTCACGGTGCTCCGTGAAGACCAGGAGCTTGCCCCTACCGTCCTTGAGTTCCTGAAATTGGGCCTCGCCAAGACATCTCCTCAGCGCGGCGAGCTTCGAGTCGGTCGCCTGTTCACGGACCCGCCGGGCTTCTTCGGCCAAATCCCTCAGGGCAGCAATTTCGGTGCGGAGCTGGTCCAACTCCATGGCCGCCGTGTACTCGTCGATCAATTGATCGACGGCCCGGTCGTCGAGGTCGTCGTCCTCTTGCTCCGAGTCCGGCAGGCGGCCCTGCAATACGGCAAGCCGGCGGGCCCGCTGCTTCGGAGAAAGGCCCTCCAACTCTTTGAGCAAATCTTCCTGTTTTTGGAGCCGACGCTTCAGGGATTCGTGGATAGCACACGTGGAGCTGGCCAGACGACGTTGGAGAACCGTCCGTGCCAGCGCGGCCGACGAGCGGCGCCGGCCCGTCTGGTGCGGGATGAACTGGTTGATGTAGGCGGTGACCAGCTTGTACAGTCGGTACTCATCGCTGTTGAGGCTGAACCTGACGGTCTTGGCATGCCGATCCGGGAATAGCCGCCGTCCGTCCAAGTCCCTGAGGTCTTCCTTCAGACGACGCAGCGCCCACGGGCAATCGTCGCCCAGGCGGAGCACATCCTTTCTGATTGCGGCGGCCTGGTCGCCCAAACGGTGCGGCTCGGGAAACAGATCCGGATCGATCAACCGCAGGAAGTGGGCGAAGCGATCTTCATCGCCGTGATGCGGCGTGGCGGTGAGAAGCAAGAGGTGGTCGCACTTGTTGGCAAGCCGCACGGCCAACTCGTAGCGTCGCGTGGGGTCGACCTTCACTTCACGGCCTCGCCCGCCGGAGTGGGTCCGTGCGGAGCACTTGTGGGCTTCGTCGATGATCACCAAGTCCCATCGCTCCCGCCAGACGCGTTCGCGGACATCGGGCTGCTTGGCGTAGTCGATCGACGCGATGACCTGGTTGCACCGTTGCCACGGATTGGTCAGTTGCTGCTGGTCGACTGCTGAAAAAATGATGTCGAATGGCTCGTTGAACCAGCGGAGCATTTCATCCTGCCACTGGATCGTCAGCGGCGCTGGGCAGAGTATCAGGACCCGCTCGATGGCTTCGCGGAGCTTCAACTCCTTGTGGAGCAGACCTGCCATGATTGTCTTGCCAGCTCCCGGGTCGTCGGCCAACAAGAACCGCAAGCTCGGCTGGGGAAGCATGCGCTGGTAGACTGCCTCAATCTGATGCGGAAGTGTCCGGATGCCGGAGAGGCTTACGGCGAATTGCCGGTCGTGGGCGTACGCCAAGCGGATACGGGCCGATTCGATGAGCAGCCGCAACTTGTCGGCGTCCACAGGATGGACGGCTGCGGTCTCTTCCGGGGCAGGGCCAGCTAGTTCGGCCGCCTCCTCTTCGGAGATCACGGCTTCCTCCAGCGTCCCGTCGGGAAGGCGAACGCGACACTCGTACCCATGCCCCAGAGCGCGTACCTCTTCCAACGTCACGGGCTCGTCGAAGTGCCCGGGCAGACTGACCTTCTGTCCGATCGGAAGTTGGCGCGCGCTCTTGCTCATTTCGGTTCTACCGGCCCCTCCGCCGGCCGCGATCCTCCCCACCTGAGGGAAACGGCCGCTCGCTCCAATAGGATAGCAGCCGACCGCGGCGCCAGTAAACACCCGCGCTGCGTTGAAGTGGCATGAGGTATAGCTCAATCGGGGGGGATCGTAGCCGGCAGATATTCCCCGCCCACCTTTCGGGGTCTTGATTTTGCTTTACCGATTCGGTAAAGTATAA
>DQVB01000633.1 GCA_015661985.1 Planctomycetota bacterium
GAAGATCACGTCGCGGATCGTCCGACTGTTCGTCAGCAACATGACCAGCCGGTCGATGCCGATCCCCAAACCGCCCGCCGGAGGCATTCCCACCTTCAAGGCCTGGATGAAGTCGTGGTCCATCCGGGCCATCGATTCTTCTTCCGGCAGTCCGGCCAATTGAGTGCGGAAAAGTTCCTCCTGCAGCCGGGGATCGTTCAGTTCCGTATAGGCATTCGCCAACTCCATGCCTTGTACGAACAGCTCGAACCGTTCCGCGACCTGCGGTTGGCCGGCCTTGCGTTTGGCGAGCGGGGAAATCGAGGCTGGATAATCGATGACAAAAACCGGACCGCTCAACTGGTCGTGCACAATCTCCTCGAAGACTCTGTCCACGACCACGTCGGGATGGACGCCGTCGACCTCGATGTCGTGCTCCCGCGCCACGCGCGCCACGGCCTCGCGGTCCTGCATCTCGCACCCGACGAACTCACGGAACAGTTCCGCATAGGCGCGCCGCGGCCAAGGCGGCGTGAAATCGATGCTGGCCTCCCCCCACGGCAACTGCAGCGACTCCCCCGACGCCCGCACGGCCTCGACCACAATCTTCTCGGTCAGCTCCATCATGGTTTCGTAGTTGCCGTAGGCCTGGTAGATCTCGATCATCGTGAATTCGGGGTTATGGGTGGAGTCGATGCCCTCGTTTCGAAAGACCCGACCGATTTCGAAGACCCGCTCCAAGCCGCCCACCAGCAGCCGCTTCAGGTGCAGCTCCAGCGCGATGCGCAGAAACAGGTCCAAGTCCAGCGCGTTGTGGTGAGTGACGAAAGGTCTCGCAGCGGCTCCGCCTGCCACCGCGTGCAAGACCGGCGTTTCGACTTCGACGAACCCTTCGGACTGCAGCGTCCTGCGGATCGATTCGATGATGCGGGTGCGTTTGAGCATCCGCTCGAGCGTGCCTTCCGTGTAAATCAAGTCGATGTAACGGCGACGGAGGAGCAGTTCGATGTCGCGGGCGCCGTGGTACTTTTCGGGCGGCTGAGCGAGCGACTTACACAGGGGCGTCAACTTGTCGACGAAGACAGAGATCTCGCCCGTCTGGGTTTTCCAAAGCCAGCCGTCCACGCCGATCAAGTCGCCCAGGTCGACCGCCGACAGCAACTCCCATTGCTGGTCCCCTACGTCGCCGCGCGAAAAGAGAAGCTGAATCTTGCCCGTCCAGTCCTTGATGTCGTAGAAGCGAAGTTTGCCGGCTTTCCGGCGGAGCATCACCCGGCCGGCCACTCGCACGTACCGGCCGCGCACGCCCGGATCATCCGGACACAGCTCGCGTGCTTCGGCGATCGCCACGTGCCCATCGAAACGTTGCCCCCAGGGATCGAAACCCAAGGATTCGATCTTCTCGAGCTTTCTCAGCCGATCGCGCTCAAATCGATCCCGTCTGCGTTCCGCCATCAGTCGACTTGTTGTCTCCGCAGTGGTTCTGTTCGACGCGTTTGGCTCTGACGCCCTCTCGGTCCCCGCCAAAGTCGCTGTGCTCCGGCCGCCCTTCATTCGCCCCCCGGCCGAGCGCCTCGCACCGCCGTCCGTTTCTCGTTCAAAGCAGAACCAGACGGAAACGGCCCTGCTCCGCGGACAATCCCCCGCGTCTTTCCGCAGCGCCGTCGTGACCACAGCCCCGGTTCCGAGCGCTTCGGGAGAGCCTGACGAAGGTCGTCCGCCAAGGAGATCGGCAAATCATGTGAGAAACGGCCGGAAAGGTCAATGTCAAACTGCGCGATTGGCGATTCCGCGGTTCCCCGATTCCCGTTCAGCCGGTCCGCGCTGGGTCCTGGCCCCCCGTACACAGACTCGTCCTGTGGCCACCCAAGGCGATGACAGATTCTCAGTGGCTGTTCACGCTGGTGCAAGAGTCAGGACCAAAGGCTTGGGAGACGGTCTTTTCCACATGCCTTCGACGGCACGATCGGCGCTTGGTGGTCTCGGGCACTCCCGTGCGGCCTTGTGTTGGCCCGCCCCAGACGTTTCTGGTCCGTGAATGGCACACAGATCAAAAGCGGTGGAGGACCACCACGCTGCAAAGGCGTGAACGAGACGGATTGCGTGGGCCTGGAACAATCGCGGCCCCACCCGGCTGAAAGCAAAGTGGATCGGGCTTTGCCGCGGGAA
This sequence comes from Planctomycetota bacterium, assembly GCA_015661985.1. Taxonomy (GTDB): domain Bacteria; phylum Planctomycetota; class Planctomycetia; order Pirellulales; family Thermoguttaceae; genus SZUA-1497. Next base: position 2,149 of record DQVB01000633.1, read on the forward strand.
AACGGAGTTGGGCGGGGAATCTCAATCTTAACCGTTAGTCCAGCAGTCCCCGCCCACGAAGAGGCCTCGGCGACCGCGCGTCAAGCGACCACCCCGGAAACGGCACAAGGGCGAAGCGGCCCCTCAAAACAGATCAAGGTCTCACCCCAGGCCCGGGCGGCTGTGACGACTCCCCCTTTTCCAGCATCTGCCAGAAATACGTCGTTCAGCTCTCCCAGCGGTCGCAGTCGGCCACGCTTTCCAGGATCTTCTCGACCGGCATGTTCCGCTTGCTGAAGCTGAACTCACACGCCACGATCCCCTGATAGCCCGTCTCGTGGATCGCCTTGAAAACGTTCTTGTAATTGATCTCGCCGGTGCCCGGTTCGTGGCGGCCCGGATTGTCCGCAAAATGGAAGTGCCCAATCTCTTTGATGTAGGCCCGGATGTTCCGGATCAAGTTCCCCTCGCTGATCTGCTGGTGGTAGATGTCGAACAGGAACTTGATGCAAGGCCGGTCGGTGCGGCGCACCAACTCGGCGCCGTCCTTGGAGTACACCAAGAAATAGCCGGGATGATTGACCAGAACGTTCAGGCATTCCCAGACCAGAATCATGCC
>DQVB01000700.1 GCA_015661985.1 Planctomycetota bacterium
AGGGTCGGTTTGGGGGGATTGGAGCGTTGGGGCATCCAGGACTCCTGGAACTGGCGCGGCCAACCCTGCCGCGGGCAAAACGCTGGTCAATGTACTGGCAAGCGCCGGCATGTCAACGCGGGCATGCGAAGCCGAGCCTCGTGGCGGCGGCGGACGGGACCACGGGGCTCGGCCCGCTGTTTCGCCCGCCCCTAAGATAACTTATAGTTTCCGTGGAGGGCCGGCGGCGCCCGGCGCAGGCCGTGGCGGGGGGAAGGCCGGCCCGAAACCCCGTCCATGGTAGAAATCCTATGACCGACATCGCTGTCGTCCCGGTGGCTGGCCGCGGCACCCGCCTTCTGCCGCTGACCAAGAGCCAGCCGAAGGAGATGTTGCCCGTAGGCCGCAAACCGGTGGTCCAGTACGTCGTCGAAGAACTGGCTCGCTGCGGTATCCATCGCCTCTTGTTCGTCACCGGCCCGGGCAAGACGGCCATCGAAAACCACTTCGATATCGACGTGGAATTGATCACCCACCTCCGCCTTGCGGGCAAGGAGGAACTGCTCAGTGAGCTGGCCTTCGAGCGCGAGGACCTGGAGTACTTCTACACGCGCCAACGCCGGCAATTGGGGCTGGGCCATGCCATCCTCTGCGCCGAGCCGGTCGTCGGGCAGATGCCCTTCGTCGTGGCCCTGGGCGATTCGATCATCGGCCGCCATGCCGCCTCGCAGGTCGTCCGCAGGATGATCGACGTCTTCTGCAGCGAGGGCGTGAAGGCCGTGGTGGCCTTCGAAGAGGTACCGCGCGAGGAGGTGGTGCAATACGGGATCGCCCAGCCGAAAGATGGAGCAAGCGACGTTTTCGAACTGGCCGACGTGATCGAAAAGCCCGAGGTGGACGAGGCGCCCAGCAACCTGGCCGTGGCCGCCCGCTACGTGTTCAGCCCGGTCATCTTCGACTACCTCCGCAAGACGGCCCCGGGCAAGGGAGACGAGATCCAGTTGACCGACGCCATGCGGGCCATGATCCGTGGGGGCCACCGGACCCTGGGCATACGTTTGCCCCCCGGGGAAAAGAGGTTCGACATCGGCAATTTCGAAAGCTACTTCGAAGCCTTCGTCGAGTTCGTGCTCGCCGACCCCGCCGTCAGCGAGTCGCTCAAACAACGATGCCGGCAGCTGCTGGAAGTGGCCTGGGGGGCTAGGCGATGAGGCTGATTCGGAAAAGAGCGTATGCCCGAGCCGGACTCGTGGGCAATCCGTCGGACGGCTACCACGGCAAAACCATATCGCTTTTGGTACGGAACTTCTTTGCCGAAGTCACGCTCTACGAATGGGAAGACGTAGAGCTGGTGCCCAGCCAAGAGGACCAGAGCTCGTTCCGATCCATCCAGGAGCTGGTCCAGGACGTCAAGCTTCACGGCTACTACGGCGGCCTGCGCCTGGTGAAGGCGACGATCAAGAGGTTCGTCGAATACTGCACACACCAGGGCATAGAACTGCACGAGCAGAACTTTTCCATTCGCTACCAGACAAATATCCCTCGCCAAGTGGGACTGGCCGGATCCAGTGCGATCATCGTGGCCACGCTGCGGTGTTTGATGGAGTTTTACGACGTCGAGATCCCCAAGCACGTCCAGCCGTCCTTGGTTCTCTCCGTGGAGACCGAAGAGTTGGGGATCGCCGCCGGGTTGCAGGACCGGGTGATCCAGGTCTACGAGGGGGTGGTGTTCATGGACTTCGCCCGCGAGCGGATGCGACGGTGCCAGGGGCTGAACTGCGGTTACTACGAGCCGCTGGATGCAACGTTGCTCCCGCCGCTGTACCTGGCCTACAGCACCGAGATGAGCGAGCCGACCGAGGTGGTGCACAACAACCTCCGGGTCCGCTTCCAGCAGGGTGACCCCGATGTGCTTCAAGCCATGGATAGACTGGCCGAACTGACCGTCCAGGCTCGCCAAGCCCTGCTGGACCGGGACTACACGCGCTTGGAACGGATCATCGACACCAACTACGATATCCGCCAGTCGATTTGCCGCGTCCCCCATCGACACGCCGAGATGGTGCGGCTGGCCCGTCGCGCCGGGGCCACCGCCAAGTTCGCCGGCTCCGGCGGGGCGATCATCGGCACCTGCCCGGACGAGGCCAGCTTCCAGCGGCTCCAGGCTCGACTGGAACCCATCGGCTGTCGGGTCATCCGGCCGAAGATCACCCCCTGAACTTGGCCGGTGAGAGAGCGGCCACGGGCGAGAGCGACCCCACGGCGCCCCGCCAGTGAAAATGGGCAACTTGCGAAACACAGAGAAACTGATCCGCAATTGACGCCTGGCCCGATGGCTGCCAAGATACGTGTTCGGGTGGCTCATGGAGCCAGCGAACCAACCTCGCGCCCCAAAACGGCGGGAGGAGACCCACTCAAAGGCTTTTCCGGCTTCATGCGACCCCAAAGGCAGATACAGGCTGTAGGCCGCTTTGGTGTCTTTGGGAGCCCTTGAGCAGGCATGGCCGTGTTTTTGCCGGTTCCACCGGCTGCCGGTACGACGAACGGCAACTGTCATGGCCTTTGCCTGGCCTACATGAAGGACGGGGCCTCTGGTGGCACGTTACGACCGTTTGCCCCATGGCGAGGGTGAGGCTTTCGCCGAGCCGTCGGGGGGCGAGTCCAGGAGGCAGGTACGCAGCTCAGCAGGAGCTTCGCCGTCCCGACCCTGTGCGGTCGATCTACGATGGATGAACGGAATGCGAGATTGGGGGTCTGAATGAAGCCCAGGGCACTGATCACAGGGATCACTGGCCAGGACGGGGCCTATTTGGCCGAACATTTGTTGGAGCGCGGCTACGAGGTGCACGGGATGGTGCGCCGTGCGAGCACGGAGCGGTTTGAGCGGATCGTCCACCTCCACGACCAAATCACGCTCCATCAAGCCGATCTGTTGGATCAGCTTTCCATCGTGAACCTGATCCGCGAGGTGAGGCCGCACGAGGTCTACAACCTGGCCGCCCAGAGCTTTGTGCCCACCAGCTGGGTGCAGCCCTTGTTGACGGGCGAGTTCACGGCCTTGGGCGTCACCCGGGTGCTGGAAGCCATTCGGCTGGTGGACCCCTCGATCCGGTTCTATCAGGCCAGTTCGAGCGAGATGTTCGGGGCGGTCCGGGAAGAGCCGCAGAACGAACAGACGCCCTTCTGGCCGCGCAGCCCGTACGGCGTGGCCAAGGTGTATGGGCACTGGATCACGGTCAATTATCGCGAGAGTTACGGCATCTTCGCTTGTTCGGGGATCCTGTTCAATCACGAATCGCCGCGGCGGGGCAAGGAGTTCGTCACACGCAAGGTTTCCGACGCCGTGGCCCGGATCAAACTGGGGCTTCAGGAGAAGCTACGGCTCGGCAACCTGGACGCCATGCGGGATTGGGGCTTTGCCGGTGATTATGTGCGGGCCATGTGGCTGATGCTGCAGCAGGACAAACCGGGCGACTACGTGGTGGCCACGGGCCAGAAGCATTCGGTCCGCGAGCTGGTCGAACTGGCCTTCAGCCACGTCGGCCTGGACTGGCAGGATCACGTCGTGGTGGACCCCCAGTTGTTCCGGCCCGCAGAGGTGAATACGTTGCGCGGGGATGCCAGCAAGGCGCGCCGGGTGTTCGGATGGGAGCCCGCGGTCAGTTTCCCCGAGTTGGTGCAGATGATGGTCGATGCGGACATGGAGCGGGTCCGCCGGGAAATCGCTGGACAACAGCTGCAGCCCTGAGTGGGCTGTTGGCCATGCGTGAGTCGGTGTGCTACTCGTTGCACATGTGCGCGGCGCGCGTGTATCCCTCTTGGTTGCGGTGACAGGCTGGGAAGTCTGTCCCGCGTCAGGATGCGGCACGAGGAGCTTGAGACGTTGAAAAAGCTGCTGGTCACCTTCGTGAAAATAGGCATCTCGCTGGGCATCCTGGCCTACTTGGTGCGGGATGCACAGAAGCACGAGGTTTTCGGGGATCTGCTGCGGCAGCCGAAAGATTGGCCGGTCCTTGGCTTGGCCGTGGTGGCCTGCTTTTGCGCTGTCCTGTTGACGCTGGTCCGCTGGTGCTACCTGGTCCGGGCACTTGATCTGCCCTTTCGGCTCGGCGAAGCGCTGCGTCTCGGTTTTCTCGGCTACCTGTTCAATCTGGCTCCTATGGGGATCATGGGCGGGGATCTGCTCAAAGCATTCCTCTTGGCCCGCCAACAGCGCGAGCACCAGGCCAGGGCGGTAGCCAGCGTGGCGGTGGACCGGCTCATCGGCCTGTACATGCTGTTCGTGGTCGCTTCGGTGGCCATTCTGGCCACCCGCTTCTGGGACTCCCCCTATGCGACGATCCAGATGACGTGCAAGGCTGTGCTGTGTGTGACTGCCGTCAGCACCGCAATGATCGTTTACGTGTTGCTTCCCGGCATCGACCACAAGGTCCTGAGACGGCACCTGGTGCGCATTCCCTACGTGGGCCCGGCCATATGGCGTTTGGTCGATGCCGTCTGGATGTACCGCCGCAACCGAAGTGTGCTGTTCGTTTCGGCAGCGATGAGCGTAGGCGTGCACGCCCTGTTCACCGTGGGCGTGTTCCTGATTGCCTCGGGGCTGTACGACGCAGTGCCCACGCTGGGTATGCACTTCATCTTCAGTCCCTTGAGTGCGGCCACAGGGATCGTGCCCCTCCCGGTCGGACCCTTCGAATACGCCCTGGACCGGCTCTACGTTCACGCCCCCATGCCTGGCGGGGAGGCCATGAAGCCGGGCCAGGGCCTGATGGTCGCCCTCGGCTATCGTCTGGCCACCGTGCTGATCGCCGCTGTGGGGATCTGCTATTATCTGGCCAGTCGTCAGGAGGTCAGCACGGTGCTCGAAGAGACGGCAACGGGACCCCAGGCCGGCATCGGATCGAAAGACCAGCGGCGACCGGAACCGGAGCATGTGAGTTGAGCGGCTGCTGCAGGGCGAGCCCGTCCCCGGCATCTCCCACGCCGCCGGGCGCCATATCCGCGCGCCGACAGTCTCGGTTCCTGGTCGCCACTAGTCTACCAGGTACGAATCCCGGCTGAGCCCTTCTCGGCGCCTGCCGCGGGCTTCGGCCGCTGCTACTTGCGTTCCTCCTGCTGGGGCGGCTGGGGCGGAGGAGGAGCTGCAGGCATCGCGCCGGGGCGCACCCGCCGCTGGACGTCCGTCTCCAGCACCCCGAACGTCGCCTCGTGCCGCTGCACAGTCAGCTGCAACGCGTGCAGCATGCGCTTGGCGGTGAAAAAGTTCGTGATGATCCGCTGGGTTACCGGGATTGGCTTGGTCGGGACCCCCACTGGCTGGGGATTGAGCCCGAAGTCGATGATTAGCTCTTCCGGGGTACCCGTTACCCGACAGAAGTTGGCATAGGTGGCAACGACTTTCGAGTCGTCGATCTCCAACTGGATCCGCTGAGGCTGCCGCTGTTGTTGCTGCTGCTGCGGATTCTGCTGCGGGGCAGGCTGTTCGGCCCCACCGCCGGGTTGCTGAGCGCCCTGGGCAGCCTGTTCGGGTTTTTCCTCTTTCTTGG
>DQVB01000037.1 GCA_015661985.1 Planctomycetota bacterium
GGCCCTCGCGCCGCGGGCGCCGCCAGGCAAGCCGACGGCCCTGTCTATGGTGCCAGATGCACCTGGCCAGGGCAACTCGGGCGAAAGGAGGAGAGGATTCGTTGATACGTCGCGGATGCGCAGTACAATGCATCGGTCTTGAGTGGGCTGGCCGAGGCGATAAAGTAGCGGCCGTCGTGGCGCTGGCCGAATGGCGGATGGAGGGAGTTCCGGATGGGCACGCTCCAGGAGATCTACCGGTCTTCGCTTGGGCTTCTCACGGATCTGTACCAATTGACCATGGCCTGCGGCTATTGGAGGAAGGGGCTGGCCGAGCGCCGGGCGGTCTTCCACCTGTTTTTCCGCCGCCATCCGTTCCGGGGCGGTTTCACGGTGGCTGCCGGTCTGGCGTCTGTCGTCGATTTCCTGGAGGGGTTTCGGTTCACGGACGACGATCTCGGCTACCTGGCCAAGCTCAAGGGGAACGACGGCAGCCGGCTCTTCGAAGACGAGTTCTTGGCCTATCTGGGGCGGATGCGGTTTACCTGCCATGTGGACGCGATGCCCGAGGGGACGGTGGTGTTTCCGCGCGAACCTTTGGTCCGGGTGGAGGGGCCGCTGGCCCAAGCCCAATTGCTGGAAACGCCCCTGCTCAACCTGGTGAACTTCCAGACCCTCATCGCCACGAAAGCGGCCCGGGTGGTGCTGGCCGCGGCCGGCGACCCCGTGCTGGAATTCGGGCTGCGGCGGGCCCAGGGGATCGACGGGGCTTTGTCGGCCAGCCGGGCAGCGTACATCGGTGGCTGTGCGGGCACCTCGAACGTGCTGGCCGGCCGACTGTTCGGCATCCCCGTGCGCGGCACCCACGCCCACAGTTGGGTCATGTGCTTCGACGGCGAACAGGAGGCTTTTCAGGCTTATGCCGAAGCGATGCCCAACAATTGCGTGTTCCTGGTGGACACGTACGATACCCTGCAAGGAGTGCGGCACGCTGTGGAAGTGGGCCGTTGGCTCCGCGCCCAAGGCCACGAGATGATCGGGATCCGCTTGGATTCCGGCGACTTGGCGGATCTGAGTATCCGGGCACGGCATGTGCTGGACGAAGCCGGCTTTCACCGAGCGGTCATTATCGCCTCCAACGATTTGGACGAGGAGCACATCGCCGCGCTGAAGCAACAGGGAGCGACCGTCGCCGTCTGGGGCGTCGGCACGCGGTTGGCAACCGCTTACGGCGACCCGGCCCTGGGTGGCGTGTACAAACTGGCCGCCCTGCTCGGTCCCGACGGGCAATGGCGGTACAAGGTGAAGCGATCCGAACAAGCCGTGAAGGCCACCTGCGCGGGTGTACTCCAGGTGCGACGACTCTGGGAGGCCGACCAGGCCGTGGCCGACGTGATCTACGACGTGCTCAACCCCGAGCCGGACCTCGACATGATGATCGACCCGGACGAATCCGAGCGGCCGCGCCCGGTCCCTGGGCATTCGCGCACCGAAGAGCTGCTGACTCCTGTTTTCCGCGATGGGCAGCGTGTCGGCGTCCTCGCATCACTGGAAGAGGCTCGCCGGCGTGCCCGGAGCCAACTGGAGGCCTTCCACCCGGGCGTCAAGCGGCTGGCTGAACCGGACCGTTACCCCGTGGGGCTGGAAGTGGCGGTGTACGAGCGGACCCGACGGTTGCTTGCCGAAGCCGCAGCGCGGTGCGGATAGACACACACAGCCGCAGGGCGGCAGGCGCCTTTGAAGAGGAGCGTTTCATGCCGTATACGTACGACTATCCTCGTCCAGCCTTGACCGTCGATTGCGTCGTCTTCGGGCTGGACGAAGGACGACTGAAGGTGCTGTTGATCCAGCGGGCCCGGGAGCCTTTTGCGGGACGTTGGGCTCTACCAGGTGGTTTTGTGGAGATCGACGAGGAGCTGGAGGAAACGGCGGCCCGCGAGTTGCAAGAAGAGACCGGCTTGAGCAACGTGTCTCTCGAGCAGCTGCACACATTCGGCGCTGTGGATCGAGATCCACGGGGACGAACGGTGTCGGTAGTCTACTGGGGGTTGGTGCGCGTCAGCCAGCATCGGGCTCGGGGCGGAAGCGACGCCAGCCAGGCTCGGTGGTTCGACGCGGCCCGCCTGCCGCGTCTGGCCTTTGACCACCGCGAGGTTGTCGCGGTGGCATGCCAGCGGTTGCGCAGCGAGGCTGTGCGGCGGCCGCTGGGGTTGGAAGCCTTGCCGGCGCGGTTCCCATGGTCCGAGTGGCTGCAGCTTTACGAGACCATCCTGGGCCAGAAGCTGGACCGTCGCCGCTTGCTCCGCCAGCTGCTGGACTGTGGGCTGCTGGTGGAAACGCCCTCCACTCGGCGCGCAGCCGGCCCGGGTGGCGGCCTCTATCGGTTCGACAAGCGGACCTATCGCCGGCTGCGCAAAGAGGGTTTTCCCTTCCTGTTGGCAGGGCCCACATCCCGCAAACGCCCGGGCGGCCATTGAAGCGGTTCGTGGCCTGGCGGGGCCTCGGCGCGCGACGTTTGCCGACGGGGACGGACTTAGGAGCGTGTTTCAAAACTTCGGCGTCGGCGGGTTCAGGAGACCTTCGGTCCGCCTCTCTGCAGGGTCAGGAGACCCGCGTGCAACCCCGACGTGAGGTTGTCAAACCGCTTCGAACCCAGTGGCGAGGAGGCGCCTTGATGGACGTGTTGTTGGTCGTTGACGTGCAGAACGACTTCTGTCCGGGCGGCGCGCTGCCGGTACCTGGCGGCGACGAAGTGGTGCCCGTGATCAACGGCCTGCTGCCGCGTTTCCCGCTGGCAGTGGCCACTCAGGATTGGCACCCGCCGGATCATGGCAGTTTTGCGGCCAGCCATCCGGGGCGGAAGCCGGGCGAAGTGGTCCAATTGGCCGGCCTGGAGCAAATCCTCTGGCCGGTGCATTGTGTCCAGGACACCCCCGGGGCCGCCTTTCACCCACGTCTGGAGGTCCATCGCATCGCTCGAGTCTTTCGCAAAGGGGCCGACCGAGAGGTGGACAGCTACAGCGCGTTTTTCGACAACGGTCGGCGGCGGGCCACCGGGCTGGAAGAGTACCTCAGGGCCCAAGGGGCCACCGAACTCTACGTGTGCGGATTGGCCACTGACTACTGTGTCCGGTTCACCGCTTTGGATGCAGCCGAGCTGGGTTTTCCCACGCGCGTCATCCTGGATGCCTGCCGCGGCGTGGAACTCAAACCGGGCGACGTCGAGGCGGCCGTGGAGACGATGCGATCCAAGGGCATCCAGATAGTCACCTCGGCTGAACTGTGCGGCTGAGGATGTGGCTTCGCGTCAGCCCAGCGCCGGCCGAGCCGCGCGCGGTTCGGATCGATCGGTGGTCATCGCCGGCGGAAGGGTTTTTCGAAGAGGCGTTTCAGGCGGGTGTACCAGGGCTCCTCCTCGGGACGGATCGGCTTGACCAGGATGCAGAACAGACCGGCCAGGCGGCCGGCGACAACGTCGGCAAAGACCTGGTCGCCCACCATGGCGGTGCGCCTGGGATCAAGGCTCAACTTGCGCACTGCCGCCCGACAACCGAAGGGGAGCGGCTTCAGGGCCTTGGCAACGAAAGGCAGCTGGCGCCGCTGGGCGAACTCCATGATCCGCCGATTGCGGCCGTTGGAGACCAGGCACAAGCCGATGCCGGCAGCGCGGAGTGAACCAAGCCACGCGGCCACGTCCTCGCCCACATCCTCGGCCCGGTAGTTCTTCAGCGTGCAGTCCACGTCCAGCAGGAGTGCGTCCAGGCCCAAGGCGTGCACGCGGGTTGGGTCCAGTTCCAGCACGCTGTCCAGTTGCAGGTCGGCGGTCAGTAATCTGAGCATGGCGTCCTGTCCCGGCCAGGCGGCGCGTCAATCGGCGATCCAATAACGGAAAATAGACCACAACGCCCGCACAGCGTCGCGAAACCCGATCTTCTTGCCCTCGTTGTACGTGCGACCGAAGTAGGTGATCCCCAATTCGTAGACACGGTACTTGCGGCGAGCCACCTTGGCCGTGATTTCGATCTCCACGCCGAAGCGGTTTTCTCGCAACGTCGGCGCGATCGCTTGGATCACCTCACGCCGGAAGACCTTGTAGCAGGTCTCCACGTCGGTGAGATTCAGGTCGGTGAACATGTTGGAGACGGTGGTCAGCAGCCGGTTGGCCACGGCATGCCAGAAATAGAGTACGCGGTGGGGGCCTTCGGAGACGAACCGCGACCCGTAAACCACGTCGGCCACCCCCTCCACGATCGGCTGGATGAGCAGCGGATACTGGGCTGGATCGTATTCCAGGTCTGCGTCCTGGACGATCACCACGTCGCCGGTGGCGTGGGCAAACCCTGTGCGCAGGGCGGCCCCTTTGCCCCGGTTGCGATCATGGTAGAGGATCAACAGGTCGGCGTCCGCCTCCATTTCGGCCAGCACCTCCCGGCTGCCGTCCGTGCTGCCGTCGTCGACCAGGATGATCTGTTTGGGCAGTTCCACGGCACGGATACGGCGGACGATTTCCCGCAGGGTGCGCGCCTCGTTATAGACAGGGACAACCACGGAGATGTGGAAGTCGGGTGGCAGGGTGTAGATCCCCAGCCTTCGGGCCAGCGCGGGGCCCAGCCAGCGTTGGAGGTTTTCCGGTGTGGGCTGGATCGGCTTGTCCACGCCTGATCCGCACACCGGACAGAGGGTCGGTTTGGGGGGATTGGAGCGTTGGGGCATCCAGGACTCCTGGAACTGGCGCGGCCAACC
>DQVB01000312.1 GCA_015661985.1 Planctomycetota bacterium
CCGATGAATCCCGCACAGCCGGTCACCAGGTATTGTTCTTGCATGGTCCTTGTGTGACTGAACAACCGTTGGCGTATCGCCCCTCGCGGTCAGCTCCTGGTCCTTGCCCTTTTCTTCTTCTCAAGACGCCAACCGCCCCTCTCCCCCAGCGTCGCAAACCGGCAGGGTAGGATGGACATTCCTGTCCGTCACAAGTGGGACAAAAGGGGCAATAACCCGGGCATCGCAGATGTCACAGAACGTGCGTTTTGCCGTACCAGCCGCCCTCGCCGGCGGAGCCCATGATTCATGGGCGAGAATGACCATCCTCTGTTTCCTTTCTGCGACGTTGGGACCTACTACATACTCTATAGATACCATATCCAGCTGCCCGAGGACGTCTGCGGCGGATGTGGGCGGGCGCCCTTTCCTGGCTGCACCAGAGCCGCCGAGCGATCAGGAGCGGCCGCGGGCTTCGACCCAAATAGGGCTGGACCAAGCGAACTGTTCGTTCGCCTGGATCACTCGCACGTAATACCAATTCAGCTGGTTGCCCTCGTCTTCATCCGTAATGCTGTACGACGTGCGGTAGTGGTCGTGGAACACGAGGCGGTGGAGCACGGCCGATTCCTTGGGAAACGGTCCCGTGAAAAGCATTTCGTTCGACCGAGCCAACTCGCGGAAGGAGCGGGTCAGGGAGACAGGCGCGGGCGAGCGGAGCTGCACGGTCACGCGTGTTCCCGGGCCGCCACGGACCCGCAGCGCGACGCCCTTTTGCGAGTAGTCTTCAAACTGTTGGCGAAGGGCCGTGTACGACTGGAGCCGCACGTGGCGCTCCGACCGGGAGAGGAAACGGTCGCGGCGGTCTTCTTCCAATGGACCGGACTGGAAGCAGGGTTGCACCGCTTCGATGCGGCCGCCGTCGACGCTGATGTGGATGTCCCAGTCGCAGGTGCGGGTCATATCCAGGGCCGGCCAAGGGCCCCATCCGTATTCGAATCGCAGCACCACGGGCTCCCGCCAACTGGCGTCGTTCGGCGTCCGGTCCATGGGGAATTGGCGGTCCAGGACGCGGTTGTTCTTGATGATCTCCACTCGGTCCACCTGGTCCCAGCCGGTGACGGCCACATCGATCCGTCTGGTTCGCACGTACCGCAGTTGGCGGCCCATGGGCTGTTCGTCGAGGCGGAAATCGAGTTCGATCCGGTCGCCGGACACACCGTAGCAACGCCGGCTGCGCAGGGCTTCGAAGATGGCCTGGCGCGAAAGCTCGCTGGCCCACACGGCGGCCAATCCCTGACGGTACGCACCCGGGTAGCCCAAATGATCGTCAGTACTGGCCACCACGCCCAGCCGATACCCTTGGGAGAGGAAGTACTGGAACGTGTTCCGGGTCCACCGGCCGCCCTCGGTATGGCGGATGTACGGGGATGGCGCGCGGTCGTGTTCTGCGTTGCCCCATTCGGAAAAGATTTCCATGACCGGCGAAACCTCGGGGTCCAGCCACCTCAGGTTTGCCCCGCGATGGCCCAGCCGGTTGGCCGGGTGATGGGGAATCATCAGCGCGGCGTGCTGCTTGGCGAACCGTTGCAACTGGCGGATATCGTCGATCCGCGCATAAGGGGCATCGTCGGTTGAAGGGAAAAGGAGATGGTAGTCGCCGATCTTGGTCGAATGCCATTCGTAGCCGGCGATGGCCACAAAGCTGCCCGGATCGTCGAAGCGCCGAACCATCTGAAGCACCTCAGGCCACCGCTCCCGGGTCACGTCAAACCCTCGAAGCCACTTGTTCTCGATCTGGTTCTCGTAGCGGCCGATGTCCGGCCACCACCCGTGCGGTGTGAAGGCAAAGAAATCCAGGTGATTGCGGGCGTTTTCGAAGGTGCGCACCAGCGAACCCTGGGCGTAGCCCACGGCGTTGTGGTTGTGCAAGTCGCCGAAGAAGAGCTCTTGCCCGGCGCCCTCGCCGTCACCGCTCGACCGGCCCGGCGCGGCCCACCAGCCGGCCAGCGCTGTGGCCGAACCAGCACGGAACCATCGACGTCGTGAAATGGACTGGGCCATTGATCCGCTCCTCGTTGTGCCAATCTGGGATTCGCCGTTTGCGCGTCACGCCGCTCCGGGCAGCGCTGGCATACCCGGCGCCCCACGAAGTCCCTCCCCCCTCCGTATCGGTTTCATCCTGCCTGCCGTTCTCCCCGCCCCATGGGCGGTGCCATTCTACCGCCCCAAACCACTGGCCGACAAGAAGTCGAACATCCTTGTGGGGCGCCCGGCTCGGCATGGAGTCTTGCTCTTTGCACCTTGTGCGCGCCGTGCCGAGCATCTTTTGAGTTGTGGGTAGCGGGCTGGAAGCCTGGCCCACGTTAGCTTGGCTTGTTGGCTTCGTCGAGTGAGTCTGCGGCGGCCGCGCGCGACAAAACCGTGAAGGACCCCTTCCGGGTCAACCCCAAGTTTTCAACCCCGCAAGCCCAAACTGGCTCAACGTCGGACAGAACCCCTATGCGGCGCGCCATTGCCGTCGGGCAGGGCAGAGGCGGTTCGCTCGGCCCCTTTGGAGAACCACCGCAAGCCTTCACCACCGGCCTGGACAAAGGCAACCGCGTCCCGAAAAAAGCGAACGGCCCGCCGTTCATCCCGCGGGCCGTTCGCTGGGCGTTGCAATCAGCTCAAGAACGTGATGCTGTCCAGTCCGCTGGCTTCCAGCTTCAGTGGCAGCAAGCCGGTTCGCAAGCAGCCGGTTCGCAAGCAGCCGGTTCACAGGTGGCCGGCTCGCAGCACTTGGGCCGGCACAGACGGGCCTTCAGGCGAGCGAACAGGCCGCAGCGGGGCTCGCAGCAGGCCGGCTCACAGGTGGCCGGCTCGCAGGTCGCCGGTTCGCAGGTGGCCGGTTCGCAAGTGGCTGGTGGGCAACACCCGCCTTTGCCGAACAAGCCCGCCTGGGCGCTGGTGCCAACCGCGGCGATACATGCAGCCGCAGCCAACACAAGGAGGGTCTGACGGTTCATGGGAGACTCCTTCTAGGGGAACAACCAACTGGGAAACTGACGACGCATATAGTGACCGAGCGAAGCCACTCTAAAGTCGGGTATCGTCGACCGATTCGAAACCCGTTAGCCATACGACCCAATTTCCCTGGCTGCCGCAGGCTTCCTGGCCGGTTGTATCGCCGGGACGAAAAAGGACGGATGGATCGATCCGTCAAGCTGGGGTGGGGGTTGGACGGGCTTGGGGCCTTGCCGTGTTTATCCCCTTTTACTTTTACCATACGTGTTACCATACGTGCTGACCCTCGCCTGCCGTGAGGTAGGGCTTCCCTCGTACAGCGCGACGGGTCGTTTCTCGGTTCGGCGAGTCCCGGCAGCCTGGCCCTCCCAGCGGGAAACGGATTCCGGGGCCGTTGGTTCGCAAAAGTTTCTCGGCTGGGAGAGCCAAGCTACGGGGTGCGGGGCAGTGGGTAGAGGGCGGCGTTGTCCAGCAGGAGGGTCTCCGAAATGCCTTGTCCGGCCGCGCTGAGCATGACGACCAGGGCCGCCGTGTCCGTCGGGGTGTGGACCAACACGGCCAGCGGTTGCCATCCTGCGTTGCTGGGCCGCACGGTAGCCGAAGGTTCGCTATCCCTGTCCTTGTGCCATCGGCCGTTGGTGTCGCGGAATCGGACCGTCAAGCGGGCACGGCCTTCGCCCGCCTGGGGATCGGCCTTGACCCAAACCAGGCACAGGTACCGCTGGCCCGGCCGGGCGGGGATACGTTGGGTAAAGCAAGCGGATTCGGCGCCGGTGATCGTGGCGGCGATCGAACCGTCTTGGCCTTTTCGGCGGGCGGTGCCGAAGGCAGCCCGGGGTGTGCGGCTCCAGGTCGACCAGGCTCGCGGGCGGCCCCCGGCGATCGACTCGAAGCCCGGGTTTTCCAGCAGATTCCGGGCTCGGCGGTTATGGATCCACAGCCACGCCTCGGCCGTCTGCCTGATCGTCGGGTGTCCAGTGCGACGGAGCCGCTCGGCGGCCGTCTGCAATTGGCCGCGTTGGCGGCTGGCGTACCAGGCCAGCACCTTCATCGCCCCGGCCGGGCCGCCGTGTTCGACGCGGCCGATCTGCCGGAGCGGCAGGTATTTCACTTTTTCGCTCAAGCCCCGGAGGGTTTCGCCCAGCAGGTCGTTGCGGCGTCGCGCCTGGTCCCAGAAGCGCCGGCGGCGGGCCGACAGATCAGCCAGTTTTTCGATCAATCCCAGGGCCTCGTCCGCCGATGGCTGGTCGCGGACGTCGAGGGCCAGCAGCTTTTCGGACAGGGCGTAGGCGAAGACGACGTAGGCCGAGTATTCCAGGGCGCTGCGATGGATCTCGATCCGCTGGCTGGCGCGGGCATCACCTGCCGCCTTCGTGGCCCGTTCCAATAACCGGAGCCCTTCGTAGACATCTTCCGGCGAGGTGGCCAGGGCTTGGGCCACGATGTCCCGGTGGACCCAACCGGTGCGTCCGGGGCGCGGTGTGTTCCAGGAGCGTTCCAGCAGGTCGAAGTACCGGCGCATGAGTGGCGCTGCCTGAGCGTACATCTTTGCATAGAACTCCTCCAGCAGCTGGTCGATATCCAGCGTGTGATCCCATTGCAATTTGGCCAGGGCCCAGATCATGGGCGCCGTGTGAGGCAGGAACGTGTAGACTTCCACGTACATTCCCTCCAGCCCCAGCGACTTGTCGAAGCGCATCTGTTCGGCCATGGTATGGGGGTAGAACCGCGGCGTGAGGCAGCCCATTCCGTAGTAGTCGTAGCGGGAAAGGTGTTTGGCCCGCCGCGCCCACTCGCGCGTCAACTGGTGATCGGCCTCTTTCCGTCCCTCCTGCCACCACAGGGCAGACCGTTCGGTGATGAAACCGAACACGTTATCTTCCAGGCGGGGTACCGTCTTGGGCGGTTGGCGCACCACGTTGTAGATCAGCGTTCCGATGTATCGGTCCGGATGGGTCCGGCGAATCTGACGGGCCACGGCGTTGACGAACTTGTAGTGGCGGTCGGAAAACTCGCGCCTCTGGTACGCATCGGGGCTTGCGTCCATGGCTCGGCACGCCGGGCACCCGCAGAGGTGTGTAATGTCGTCCATGCCCAGGGAGAAACTGTCGACTTGAGGATGCGCATCGAACCAGCGGCGGGCATACTGGACCGTAAGGCGGACGACGTCCGGGTTGCTTTCGCAGGGCCGCCAGCGTGCTCCGCCGGTGGGGATCCACCGCTTGCCGTCGATGAGCGGATAGTACTCGGGGTGCTGTCGGGCGTATTCTGCCGGGGGGAAGACGCGATGGATGAAATTCTGGAACTGGCGTCGTGGAACCACTTCGCTCTCCACGGTCTTGTTGCGCAGGTTCCACAGCTCCCAAGGGGGAAACCAGGCGTGGCCGGACCAGATGCGGGGCGACGTGTCCGGCTCCTTGACCACGTCACTGACCTCGACGACCAACTCGCCCGGCTCGCCCTCGGGCACATACTCCCACAGCCGGCCCGGGGCAAACCACCGCACCCCGAGGTTCTGTTCGATGAAGGAGACCACGGCGAAGTAGGTGGGCGTGGGCCAGCGGCCTGTGAACAGCACGTTCCCCTGGCGCAGCCGGATGGCATAGGTCTCCGGATTCAGTTCTTCACCCGGCAGATCCGCTGGGCCGGTCAGCTGGCAACGGCCGATGTACAGACCCGTCCCCTCCACCCTTTCTCCGTCATGGCGCACAGGCAGCCGAACGCCGCAGATCCGGGCCACGTACTCTTGCAGTTCCTCGGCCGCTCGGCGCAGCCGCGGATGGGGATCCGCCGGGGTGACGATCGTCGCCGCAGGCCTTCCCCCGCGAGCCAACACGATCTGCTCGCCCCGGGCCGCGGCGGTCCAGAGGCAATGGCTCAGCAGGACTATGCCAGCAACGTGCTTCATCAGTTTGCCCTCCGCGTACCGTTCCCGGGAAGCTCCTTTGCCGAAAGGGGCGACAAGTGCAGCGCCACAGTTGGATCGACACGTCGGAGGCCACGGCAGCCGGCTCGTGGTCGACTGGTGGGCTCGTGGATACAGCTGCCAATGGGAACATCGCTGCTGCACAAGTCACCGCCCGCCGTAGCGCCCCGCTCCGGCGCCGGCAGTGCGTGTCGCATCAGGTGCTGAAATGGATGAACAGGATATCGTCATCTTGGACGACGTAGTTCTTCGGCTCGTGGCGTACCAGGTGCTGCGCCTTCACTTCCCGTTCACTTCCCAGGCGGATCAGGTCGCTGGTACAGATCACTTCGGCGCGGATGAAACCGCGGGCCATATCGGTATGGATGACCCCGGCGGCGTCCAAGGCTGTAGCCCCTTTGGGCAGCAGCCATGCCCGTACTTCCTTGCGGCTGGTGGTGAAGAAGATCATCTGCCCCGACGCTTCCATCATCGTGCGCAGCACCGTGTCCCGATCGGCTGAACCGATGCCCATCTCCGCTTCGAACTCGCGGCGGTCTTCGGGGCTCATGCGGGCCAGCTCCAACTCCAGATCGGCGGGGATGGCCAGCATGGGGATCTCCGGCGGCACGGCATCGCGGAAACGGTCGGGATTCTCTTCCATCTCGGCGATGTTGACGATGACCATGCGCGGCTTCTCGCTCAGCAGCCGGAAGGCACGGGTCGCGGCGCGCTGCTCCTCCGACATCTCCGCCTCGCGCAGCGGCCGTCCTGCCTCCATGGCGCCCAACACGCTCTTGAGGGCATCCCGTTCGTGTTCCAGCTGCTCCCGTTCGGCATGGGGGACCGGTTTCTTCAGGGTCTGTTCGATCCGTTCCAGTCGTCCGCTGACGATTTCCATATCGGCCAACAGGAGATCTTCTTCGAAGGCGATCAGGTCCTTGGCCGGGTCTGACCCGTCAAAGGCGGCAACGACGAGCACCAGGCAGCCGGCTTCGCGCAGCAGGGCCAGCTTCTGGGCATTGCCCTGGTGGGTGCGGCTCAATCCCGGCGTGTCCACGATTTCCAGCGCCGCGGCGGTGAGCTTCTTGGGACGGTAGATCTCTCCCAGCTTTTCCAGGCGAGGTTCGGGCACAGGGGCCATGGCGCTTTGGGCCGTATGAGAATGCGACGGGTCGGGGGCCACGCCGGTAAGCCATTCGAACAGCGTGCTCTTGCCCGAGCCCTGGTATCCGACCAGCCCGATCTTCATGGCAAGCTTTCCTCCCGTCGCAAGCAGCGGTCCTCCAGGCCGGCGGGTGGGACCGCCGCTGCCACTCCGCCTCAGGTGGGCACCGGCACCTCGTCCACCAACCTTTCGATCAGCGCCTCGACCGCCTCCCGCTGGCCGCCGTGGAGATAGCCACGCGTGATCACGCGGTGGGCCAAGACGGGGACGGCCAGCCGCTTGACGTCGTCCGGTACCACATAGTCCCGACCGTCGACCAGCGCCGCCGATTGGCTGGCCCGGTACAACGCCAACGCCCCCCGGATGCTGACCCCAACGTACAGATCTTCGCTGCTCCGTGTCGCCTCGATAATGTCCAGCAGATAGCCGCTGATCGCGTCGTCCACGCGCACCCGGCGTACCGCCTCCTGCAACTCGACGATCTGTTCGGTGTTCAACACCGGCTCCAGATCATCCACCGGTTCCCCGCCCCGATGGGTCGCCAATACCTCCAGCTCATGCTCGCGGTCGGGATAGCCCACCGAGATCCGTAGCAGAAACCGATCCAGCTGACTCTCCGGCAGCGGGTAAGTCCCCTCGAATTCCAACGGGTTCTGGGTGGCGATCACGATGAACGGCTGGGGCAGCCGATACGTCTTGCCGTCGGCCGACACCTGGCGCTCGCTCATCGCCTCCAAAAGCGCGCTTTGGGTTCGAGGCGTGGTGCGGTTGATCTCGTCGGCCAATACCACGTTGGCGAAAATGGGGCCCTCGGTGAACGTAAACCGCCGTTCCTTGGAGTCGAACACGCTGCTGCCTGTGATGTCGGCCGGAAGCAGGTCGGGGGTGAATTGGATGCGACGGAAGGTACCCGAGACGCTCTTGGCCAAGGCCTTGCCCACCAGCGTTTTACCCACACCGGGTACGTCTTCCAGCAAAACATGCTCCCCAGCAAGCAGGGCGACTACGCATGTTCTTACGACTTCCGGCTTGCCCAGCACAACACGACAGACGTTGCTTTCCAGCTCCTTGATGAGCGATTGAAGACGTTCATCCATAGAAGAGCGCCCCCGCTGTGCTGCGGTTCTCATTGACAACAAAAGTCCAAGATCCCGCTCCTCATGGTATCCTCTCGGTGGCCCATCGGTCCAGGGGATAAGGCCCAGCTATTGCTTGCCGCGCGGCGCAAAGACGGGTTAAACTGCACGTCGGCCGCCCGGGTACCCGGAAGCCGCCTGCGGGTGCGGGCCAGTCGGCCGCGGGTGTCTGTGCTTTACACCGATCCGGGGCGGAGGGCCACGGGGGCCCACCTGAACGACTGAACTTGTACTATGGCAGATCGCCACTCAGGTCCACCGGTGTCGCAC
>DQVB01000176.1 GCA_015661985.1 Planctomycetota bacterium
CGAGGCACTGAAAAAGCCGCCGGCGCCACCGGCGCCTGAGGGCGAGACGCCCGAACCGGAGCCGCCCCCTACCACGCGGCCTCCTGTCCCCGAACCCGATCGCGAGCCGCCTCCACCCACGCCGACCGCCACAGTGGTCCGCGTCTCAGGCAGCGTGCCGCCAGAGCTCTGGAACCGGCTGGGTACGCGCGTCTTGCCCAAGCTGCGCTCCGGCGACGAGCTGAAGATCAGCGTGTCGTTTGAGGTCTCCGTCCAGAGCACCTCGGCAGACGACCTGCGGGCCCAGTTGCGACAGATTCTCAGCGATCTCGGACTAGAGGGCTCGGTTAGCGTGGAGTGAGCCGCCGCTGCTGACCAACTGACGGGATGGTCGGATATGGGAAAAAAACATGGAATATTTGGGCAGATGCTTCGCGAGAAACGGATCGAGAAGGGTTACAGTTTGCGCAGGTTTGCGCAACAAGTTGGGGTCAGCCCGACGTATTTGTCACAGGTCGAGCAAGGCAACGTCCAGCCCCCGACGGCGGACCGCGTGAAGCGGATGGCCGAGATACTGGGCGAAAATCCGGACGAATGGATTTCGCTGGCCGGCCGCGTGCCAGAGGACCTGCCGGAGATCATCCACAGCCACCCGCGGGAGATCCCGGAACTCTTGCGCGAGGCCAGCGGCTTGACGGCCCAGCAGCTTCAGCGGCTTCGGGAGGCGGCACGGAAGATGAAAGAGGAAGAACGCTGAAACCATGGCAAAATACAACGCGATCAGCAACCGTCGCGTACGGTTCCTGCCCGGAGCGGCACATCGAACAGGCGGCCGCGGTCCTTCTGGCCGGGTATGGCCAGACGCAGGGGGTGGTCACTGAACCGCCGGTGCCGGTCGACGAGATGATCGAGCTGTACCTGGGCCTGAGCCTGGAGTTCCACGACATGCAGCAGCTTTTCGGCGTCGGGGACGTTCACGGGGCGCTGGGGGTCAATGAGCGGCGCCTGGGCGTGGACGCAAGTCTCGATCCGGAGCAGCACCCGGCCAAGCTCGGGCGCTATGGCTTCACGCTGGCACATGAGGCGGGCCATTGGCGGCTGTACCGACATTTGTTCCAGAAGAGGGCCAACCAGCTTTCCTTGTTGCCCGAGGATGCCCAGCGGGCGGAGTACGTCTGCCGCTCCACCGACCGCGACCCGGTTGAGATTCAGGCGGACAAGTTCGCCGCCGCGCTGTTGATGCCGCGGGAGATGGTCAAGACTGCGTGGCACAAGTGGCGTGGCCAAATGGAGCCGATCTGTCTGCCCGACCTGGAATCGAAGCGGCGGCAGATTCTTACTGCGGAGGTACTGCGGCGTGGTGGGTTGAAGCAGAGCGAGAACGCGGCTGAGGACATGGTGTTGGAGCACCTGGCCCGGCCGCTGGCCGAACGATTCCAGGTATCGGCCGAGGCGATGCGGATTCGGCTGGAAAACATGGGACTATTGCTGCGGAAGAAGGAGACGACACTCTTCGATTGAGGGGAGCCGGTTTCCGGCGTTTCTTTTTTTGGGACCGGCGTTTACCGTTTTCTGTACGGATACGCCCCAGATTAAGGAGGGCCAACCGATGGCCAAGCATTTTGACTTGAAGAAGCAGCTTCGGCTGCACGACAAGGGCCTGCTCAGGCGGTTGTTCGCCGAGCAGAGACTACTGGCGGATTTTCCGTGGGATAAACTTTCATCGCGCCGGATCGAACCCCTGGTTCAGCGTTGGGACCGGATCGACGAGGGTACGCGGCGCGTGATCCCGGTTGTCTTGCAGGACGTCAATGAACTGGCCGATGGGCGGGGCCAGCGAATACTGGCCGAGGAGATTGCGTGGCGACTGCCCGAGAAGCTGGCTGCCTTCGCCCAATGGAACGGTCTGGCCGACAAGGCCCTGTAGGCGTATCTGGAGGCACGAGCGGCCTTCGACGAGGCAGCCCTTTTCGCCCGGGCCGAAGCGCCGCGGAGTGGACAATTCGCCGCCCGTTGGAACAGCCTGCCGCCGCGCCAGATCGCCGTCACCGAGCCGGTGAAGACCTCGCTGGAGCAGTTGATTCGCAACTACTACTGGCGGAAGGAACTCCGAGGTCAGGTCTGCCGTGTCCATCATTACCAGCGACCCGGCGGGGCGGAGTACTTCTTCGCTTACTTGCCCGACTGGCCGGACAAGCGGCTGGTCTTCGACGCCGAGGGCAACCTGACGGCCCGAGAGGAGGCGTACACGTTCAACAACGTGTTCATCTATGAGCCGGCCACAGGGACGATCGAGCTGATGGCCAAGGGGGTAGGCCAGTGCATTTCGCTCTGCGGAAGGCATTCTGCAAAACGGTGCTGGGGGTCGAGGTGGACGACGAGGAACCGGTTCGACCGACCTACCAACTCGACACTCGACTTCACACCCCCGTTTTCCGTTGCAAATCGGGGCGTTCCGTGAGGCCTGGCGGCACCAATAGCGGCACCTCGGCAACACTGCCGGCCTTTTTTGTGCGTGCGTGCAGCCCACGGCGGGGCCAGGGTTCATCGCGTTCCGCGGTTGGGCGGCTCTGGTCAGCCTCGAGGAGACGCTTTCCGCAAAGGGCTGCTCGATTCGCTTTGCGTCCCGCCGGCCAGGTGCCTGATCGACGCCAACTGGGGGCAACCGACGGACGTGGTGTATCAGTTCCGCCGTCAGAGCCGACATGGGGCAGTCCTTATGCCTAGCCATGGCCGGTTTGTGGCGGCTTCGAGCAAGCCACTGTGCGACTACCGGCGCAAGCCGGGCGAGCGGGTGGGCACAGTTGGCGGATACCGGCCGTCGGGGGAGGGCGCGCCGTGCGGGATGTAACCTACGACACGAATGACTGGAAATCGTTCATCTACGCCCCCTTGGCTACGGCCAGCCGGTCAGGCAAGCTCCTCTCGTGTTGGGCCGTGTTCCCCTTGGTATGCAAAAGCACGATGGGCCGCGGCACCTCGGCCAGCCAACGCTGCACAAGCCGGATATCCTCGGCCGGCACCAGCGGCAGCACTCGTACCTGGGTTTGGCAATGTTCCTGCCACGGCTCTTCACGACGGCCGATCTCCGGAAGCGGCCCCAGGGAAATGTTCCACGCCGGCTCGTTCCCTTGCCACGGACGGCTGTGTCCGGCGTGCACTCCACGGCCACTCGAAATCCTCGATGCACGTACAAGGGTATCAAGCGGGCGAAGGTGGCCGCATCCTTCGAGCCATGAGAGAAGGCCACACTGACCAGCCCTCGACGCCCCTCGCGTTGCGGCCGGTCTCCCGAAGGATAGGGCCGAAGGCATCACACGGGTGGAGGATTTGCCAAAGGCCGAGACCCTCCACCGCAGGCACAGTTCTCGGCGGTGGCCACGTGCCCAGTGTGGCTGCAGTTGCTACCACCGCCGCGCAATGCAGCGCACACTTTGGCGGTCGGGCAACCATACCCACCGCGCCCGGTCAAGGCACTCGTCTGATCGTGCAGATGCTTCTGGCCGAAATGACCGAAGCGCACCTGTGCGATGAGTGAGGTATCGCGTGGAAGTGGACCCAGCGGTTTGCCTCATGCACAGCATGACCTGCTTGCTTTCGATCGTCGCGGCGACGGGCTGGTCAACCGAGGTTCCCGCTGGGCAACACATCGTCGGAGAGAGAGGACCTGATCTGAAGTGCCCGCCGGTGCCGTTGCCATCGTGAAGGCCACCGTTTACACTGACCGGCGCAGAGTGCGGACCGGAGGTCAGCCCGTGCCAGACTCGGGGGGCGCTGCGGGTGGTTTTGGCGTACGTCCGGGCCAGCCGATCTCCATTCTCGCATCCCAAGCAGTGGGCCACCGACGCACGTTTTCGTCATGCACAGCATGACCTGCCGGGCTGTCCGATACGTGATAGAAGGAGCACGCGATGCACTGGAGCCGTTGTTGGTTGATCGCCGCGCTGGTGGCGATCAGTGCCCGTGTGGCCAGCGCGGATGCCGGGCCGCGGTTTGTGGCGCCAACAAACCAGCGGGAACTGGCCCAGCGGATCGGTCAGTTGCAGGCGGCCTACGCCGGTTACCTGCGATCCCTGCCGGAAAAGCGAAGCCTGCGACGGCGGACGTCCTTGAATGGCCAGTGGAGATTCACCTTCGAAGTGAAGGATCCGCCGCGGGACACAGAGGCGGTACCGCCGGCCCCGCCGTGGCATACCGTCGAGTTCGACGATTCGGCGTGGGAGACGACCACGGTGCCCGAGTGGCGATACCGGACGCGCGGCCACGACAACGCGTACGATCTGAAGACGGTCGACAAATGGCTGGGGTACCAGGGCGATCGAACGACCAGCCAGATCTGCTGGTACCGTCGAACTTTCACGGCCCAGAAGCCCGCACCGGGCCGTCGCTTGTGGCTGTGCTTCGACGGCGTGGACTGGGAGGCTCAGGTCTACCTGAACGGGCAGCTCCTGGGCAGCCACCGCGTCTACTACGAACCCTTCCGCTTCGAGGTGACTGACAAGGTCCGACGGGGCCGCAACACGCTGGCGGTGCGCGTGATCGACGGGCGCGAATACGGCGAGCCGATGACGTACTGGGCCACCTTCCCGGACATCCGGGCCGGGCATCAGCGCTACACACCGGATCCGGCCCAATCGATCCAGGGCCATCTGCCCATCGGATACCATGGTGGCACGGGCTTCGGCATTTGGCGCGACGTGTATCTGGAACAGACCGGCCCGGTGCGCATCGACGCCGTGTTTGCTCGCAACGATCTGTCGAACGACAGCGGGCGCATCCGGGTGGAGCTGGATAGCGCCGGAGCTCGCAGAGTCCAGCTCAGCGTCCAATTGCTGCCGGAGAATTTTGAGGGCCGATCATACGGGAAGACGAGCACCTGCGATCTTGAGGGTGGTCCCAGTACCGTATCGCTCCTCGTTCCCATGCCAGGCGCAAAGGTCTGGACGCCGGACACCCCGCACCTGTATCGCTGCCGCGTCACCCTGCGCGACGGTGAAGGCGTGATCGATGGTCGGGACGTGCTGTTCGGCTGCCGCAGCTTCACGATCGTTCGTCGCGACCGTCGGCCCTGCGGCGCAGGCACACCGCCCGAAGCGTTGCCCGAAGCCATGCTGCTTTTGAACGGCAAGCCTTGTTACTTGCGCGGCACGAACATCCAAGGGTTGAACGCCTATGCCTACTGGGGCCAGCGGGACAGGCTGATCCACGCCGTACTGATGCTCAAAGCGGGCAACTTCAACGCGGTGCGGGCCTGCCAGCACGTGCAGATGCCAGAGGTGCGCGAGGTGCTGGACCGGCTGGGGATGATGAGCGAGCAGGATCAGGGGGGAGGCTACCACAGGTCGCTGCCTGACGGCATCCGGCGCCCGCAGCACATCCACACCGGCCGGGTGCTGGCGCGGGTCACGTACAACAACCCCGGGGTGGTGCTGCTGACCTTCGGCAACGAACACGAATTCGATGCGTCTCCTATCGTGCGGGCCGTCCTGGAGGTCGATCCCCAGCGCATCGTCAAGCCGATCAGCGGGCGGTTCACTCACAGCCGCAGGCCGTGGACTCTGCCCCAGGACTTGCGGCGCAACGCCATCGACGACGGGCACCCCTACGCCGGCTGGTACGGGAAGATCATCGCCCAGACATGGGGCTACCCATCGCCGGCCTCCGGAAGCCCGGACGACCGCATGGTCACGCTGGGCGAGTTCGGCGCCGAGGCGATGGACGGGTACGAGACGATGAAGACCTACCCGCCTCAGTTCGCGCCGCCCCCACCCGACGCTGACACCTTGTGGGCCTGCAGCCAGGTCGAAAAGCACGACATCAAGCAACTCATCGGCCTGGGCCGCGACCCAAAGAACCTGGCCGAATACATCGAAGCCAGCCAGAACTACCAGGAAGCGCTGTTGGCCGATCGCGTGATCCAGATGCGGCTGCTGCCGCGCAAGGTGGCCGGCTATTTCCATTTCCACTTCATGGACGTCGTGCCGGTCTTCTGGCCCAAGTCGATCGTCAGCCACGACCACCGACCCAAGAAGGCGTACTACCAGCTGGCCCAGATCAATCAACCCGTCGTGGCACTGCCGCGACTCGCCGGCCAACGCCCCGATGCGGTGACCATCTGGGTGACCAACGATCTGCCCGAAACCTTCCAGGGCGCGACCGTTCGGTGGAGCCTTCGGCGGGCCAGCACGGTCCTGCTCGAAGGGGAGCAAAAGGTCGACGTGGCGGCGCTGGACGCCACCGAAGTCCGGACGATCGACTTGAAGCCGATCACGGAAAGATATCCTGACTGCCATATCCATTTGACGTTGATGGACCGCCGGGGCCAGGTGATCTCACGATACCAACGCCATCTGCGGTCCGTCCCCGAAGCGCTGTTGAAATGAGGATAGGCGAGGTGGTGCAGGCTTGGGCAGTTGAAAAGTTGGTCTCGATACGGTTCTTGGACGCGGGCAAGGAACCGATATCTGTTGCGCCTCCCCCGTAGTTCGGCTCTCCAGAGCCGAGGATCCCCTGTTTGTTCGATTGCCCCCTGTACTACTGCGCCCGGGCCGCGGTAGCGTGCCCGCTTCGTGGAGGGGTTTCGGGGCCCGCGGCGGCATTTACCGGGCGGCCGCGGCCGTTTAGAATAGCGGGTGCGCGGAGCCGATTCGAACGCGCGGGAAGCCATCTGGTGTTCTCCTTCTTCTCCGCCACGGGCCCGCTTGGGGTGCGGGAAAGAGCCATGTTTGTTCTGGAAAACCCTGTCCTGCAGCGCGAACTTCTGGTGAACCTCCGCATGAAGCGGGCTTTCGTGCTGTTGGCCATCTACGTGGCCCTGTTGGGGGCGGTGGTCTATGCGGCGTGGCCTGAAGGGCAGCGATTGAATTTGGCTCGCAAACCGGAGGAAGCCACGCGGCTGGTGAACATGTTCTTTTTGGGCCAGTACGTGTTGCTGTCGCTACTGGCTCCCAGCTTTGCGGCGGGCACGATCGTGGGGGAGAAAGAACGGAAGACCTACGAGATGCTGCTGGCCAGCCCGATGCGTCCCGGTGCCATCGTGCTGGGCAAGCTCCTGGCGTCGCTGGCCCACCTGGCTGTGTTGGTCTTCTGTTCCCTGCCCATTGTCATGCTCTGCCTGCCCCTGGGCGGCGTTTCGCTCTACGAAGTGCTGGGCACGTACGTGGCCATGGCCGCTTCGGTGATCACCTTCGGGACGATCTCCATCGCGGCCAGCAGCTATTTCAATCGGACCATCGCTTCGTTGGTCGTCTCCTACCTGGTGATCTTGCCGCTGGCGCTTTTGGGGATCGTGCTGTACGACGCCTTGATGGCCGCCGCAAGGACGCGACTGTTCATGTTGGTCGTCGTGTTCCCGGGCATTTGCGGCGGGCTTTGCGCCGTGTTGTGGAGCGCGGTGACCAGGCGGTTGATGCATCCGCCGGATGTGGGCGCCGAGGCCAAGGATGTGGTGGACTTGGAGCAGGAGCAGCAGCGGGCTGTGGGGATGGTCATCCGCAGCGACCAGTTTCCGGACCGGCTCTTCGCCCCGCCCAAGCGGGTCGACCACATGGCCGACGGCGTGAATCCCGTCTACGACAAGGAGATCCGGAGCGAGATCTTCGGCCACGGCACGTTGATGTTGCGGCTGGTGATCCAGCTCAGTATGGGGCTGGCCTTGGTGCTGATGGCCTTCTGCTTGTACATCCAGCCTCGCGGCGCTCCCTGGTACACCAGCTACGTACTGCTGTTCAATCTCCTGATCAGTCCTGTTTTCGCAGCTGGAGCGATCACCAACGAGCGGGAGCGGCAGACCCTGGAGCTGTTGCTCACCACGACGTTGTCTCCTTGGCAGATCCTGACGGGCAAACTCATTTCCAGCTTCCGCGTCTCCGCGGTGCTGACGGCCTTTCTCGTATGGCCCTTGCTGTTGGCCTGCCTCCTTCCTCCTTGGCACTACAAGGACGACCTGGTGACCATGGGCGCGTATCTGCTCATCCTTCTCGTGTCGGCCCTGACCACTGTGACAACGGCCATGTGCTGTTCAGTCCTTTTTCGGCGGACCACGGTGAGCATGCTCACCTCTTATCTCATCCTCCTGCTTCTCTTCGCCCTGCCCGTGCCGATGAAGATCTTTGCCGACCTGTTCTACCGGGGCACCCCCCTGGTGGCCTATGTGGAGGAAATCCAGTTCCTCAGTCCCTTTGCGGCCACCTTCAGCCTGCCCCTGGCCGCCACCCGCAGCACGGGGCGGGCCGCCGAAATGGCCAGCCAGGTTGCGCGGGATCCGGGGGCCTACAGCACAGCCATCGCCTTCCTGGTATCTTACATGATCGTGGACGTGTTTGTGGTGGCCGTGATGACCTGGCTGTTCCACATCCGTTGGCGCGCCGTCTCCCGCTGAGCCGGCGCGGCGATCGACGGGTGCGAGTTGCCTTGCCACGCAACTCCCAGCGCTGCGAACCGGCAGGGCAGGATGGACATTCCTGGCGGTCATCAGTGGGGAAAAAGACGCGCAAGAGCCTGGGCATCGTAGATGTCGCGGAAACAGAATGTGAGTTTTGCCCCACTAGCCGGCCTCACCGGCGGTGCCCATGATTGACGGGCAAGAACGCCCCTCCTACACTTTCCTTTCTGCGGCGTTGGGATAACGTTTGGGGTGGCGCGGGTGACGCCCGGCAGGTGTTCCCCAGTTTGGTTGCGGCCCTAGAGGCCGCCTTTGGCCCCACTGCAGGAGGAGGGTGGTCCATGGTTTTTCACCGGCGTGGCTTTCTTCGGCGAGTTGCGGCGCTGCTGGGTGCCGGCTCGTTGTCGTTGGGTCGTGTGCGGCAGACTGGGGCGGACTCGTTGGACGAGCAGCTGGAGATTGTCGATACGCACCAACACCTGTGGGATCTGGACAAGTTCCGGTTGCCATGGCTCAAGCCGGGAGATCCGCTTTGTCGCAGCTTTCTGACGGAGGACTACTTGAAGGCCACCGAAGGCCTCTCTGTCACCCGGGCCGTCTACATGGAGGTGGCCGTGGCGCCGGAGCAAAAACTGGCCGAAGCGGAGTTCGTCATCCAGTTGTGCCGTCGGGAAGACAACCCGACGGTAGCCGCGGTCATTGGCGGGATGCCGGGCGAGGCGGGCTTCAGGGACTACATCCTACGATTCAAGGACAGTCCCTTTGTGAAGGGGGTACGGCAGATCCCGCCGCCGGCCAGAGGAGGCCGCTTCCTGTATGAGCAGCACGATTTCGTGGCGGGGATTCGGCTTTTGGGCCGATTGGGGATGTGCTTCGATTTGTGCATGCCGCCGGGGCGGCTTCAAGAGGCGATCCGGCTGGTAGATGCTTGCCCGGACACGCGGTTCGTCTGTGACCACTGTGGCAATGCGGACCCCAAGGCTTTCTGGAGCGATTCACGGCGGCGGGACCATCCTCGGGCCGGACCACCCAGCCACGAAGCGGAGCCGTGGCGGCGGGGAATGGCCGAGTTGGCCAAACGCGACAGCGTGGTTTGCAAGATCTCGGGTATCGTGGCCCGCGCCCCGCGAGAGGCTTGGACGGCCGACGATCTGGCCCCAATCATCAACCATTGTTTGGAAGTGTTCGGCCCCGATCGGGTTATGTTCGCCAGCGACTGGCCCGTGTGCACTCGCGCAGCCACCCTGCGCCAATGGGTTACGGCTCTGCGGGAAGTGGTGGGCCAGCGGAGCCGGGAGGAGCAGCGGAAGCTGTTCGCTCAGAACGCCGACCGATTCTACGGCCTCGCGTGACCGACCCACAGCGATCGGCTCCTTGCACCCACCCCTGGGGTGGACTATACAGGATCCTATGGCTTCCCGCTCCCATGCGGGATTGTTGCGTTCGACAGTTTGTATCAAGGAGAACCTGGATGAAGCAACTGACGAGATGGGCTGTTGTGTTGATGGGTTCGATGTGGCTGCTTCTGCTTGCCCGGCCGGCCCAGGCCGACGTGCGGCTGCCGCGGATCATCGGCGACCATATGGTCGTCCAACGCGATTTGCCGGTGAAGATCTGGGGCTGGGCAGACCCGGGCGAGAAGGTGACGGTCCAGTTGGCTGGGAAAGAAGCTACGGCCACGGCCGGCGATGACGCCAGGTGGATCGTCACGCTCGATCCGGTACATGCCGACGAGCCGCTGGTGATGACCGTGCGCGGCAAGAACACGATCCGGGTGGAGGATATCCTGGTGGGCGAGGTGTGGGTCTGTTCGGGCCAGTCGAACATGCAGTGGTCCGTGCGCCAATCGATGAACGCCGAAGAGGAGATTGCGGCGGCCGACTACCCCCGGATCCGGCTGTTCACCGTGGCCCGGAAGATCGCCCCGAAGCCGGAGTCGGATTGTCAGGGCCAATGGGCGGCGTGTTCGCCGGAGACGGTGCCCGGCTTTTCGGCCGTGGCGTACTATTTCGGCCGGCATTTGCACCGGAAGCTAGGCGTGCCGGTGGGGCTTGTCAACACCTCCTGGGGCGGGACGGTCGCCGAGGCGTGGACGAGCCGTTGCGGGCTGTTAGGTGAACCGGACTTCGAGCCCATTCTCCGGCGGGCTGCCACGTTCAACGCCAAGAACCCCAATCAAGCTTCGGTGCTGTTCAACGGCATGATTCACCCCCTCATTCCGCTGGCCATCCGCGGGGCGATCTGGTACCAGGGGGAATCGAACTGCGGGCGGGCAGCCCAGTACCAAAAGCTCTTCCCGGCGCTGATCTGCGATTGGCGGCGCCATTGGGGTCAGGGCGACTTTCCGTTCCTGTTCGTCCAGCTGGCCCCGTTCCGCTACGGCCGGGCCCACCCGGAAAACTGCGCCGAACTGCGCGAAGCCCAAAGGTTGACCCTCCAGCGCGTGCCGAACACGGGCATGGCCGTGACCACGGACATCGGCAACGTGAAGGATATTCACCCGAAGAACAAGCAAGAAGTGGGCCGGCGTTTGGCCCTTTGGGCGCTGGCCAAGACGTACGGCCAGGAGCTCGTCTACAGTGGTCCTCTGTACCGCTCCATGGCCGTGGAGGACGGCAAGATCCGCATCTTCTTCGACTACGTGAATGGCGGACTGGTGGCTCGCGGCGGGGCGCTGACGCATTTCACCGTCGCGGGCAAAGACGGCAAGTTCGTGCCGGCTACCGCCCAGATTGACGGCCCGACCGTGGTGGTCTCCAGTCCGCAGGTGCCCGAGCCGGTGGCGGTCCGCTTCGGGTGGCGCGATGACGCCGAGCCGAACTTGTTCAACGCCGCCGGCCTGCCCGCTTCGCCGTTCCGTACGGACGACTTCCCGCTGGTGACGGCGGACAGCAGGTAGCCGGGCAGTACGCGTGGACGGGTCGGCGGCGGTCGTGGGCCGGGAGGAACTCGGCACCAGCTGCTGAAATGGCGTTTGGATGGAGCCGTTAGCCGTCTTTCAGCGGCTGGTGCGCCGGCGCCCATTCCACCAACCGGCCGCAGCGCCCTGGTGGTTCCCCTACGGCGGACCGGGCGGTAAGATATACCTGAAGCGGGTGGGTCTTGCCCGCAGCTGAAGCGGCAAGGCTTCAGGGTCTGGAGTCTCACGAATGGGGAATGGGGTTGCGGAGGTTCCGGGCGGGATGCGCCATGTACCGGCCGGCCGTGGTCTGGTTGCGGCCCGTGCCGGTTGCGGCGGTCGGCGCGGGGGGCGGAAGGATGCCACACGGACTGAGCAGACGGAGGACGGGCGCCCATGACAGAGGTGGTCACGCTGGTGTTGGGTGGCGGGCGCGGCACGCGGCTCTATCCGCTGACCAAGTTCCGCTCCAAGCCGGCTGTGCCCGTGGCAGGCAAGTACCGACTCATCGATATTTCCCTGTCCAACTGCATCAACAGCGGACTGAACCGGATCTACGTGCTGACCCAGTTCAATTCGGTCAGTCTTCACCGGCACATCAGCAGCACGTACATCTTCAATGCCTTTGACCGGGGCTTTGTGGAGATCCTGGCGGCGCAGCAGACCCTGGACAGCGCCGGCTGGTATCAGGGTACAGCGGATGCCGTGCGCCAGAACCTTCGTTACGTCCAGCAGCCGGATGTGAAGTACGTGCTCATCCTCTCCGGCGATCAGCTGTACCGCATGGACTTTCGGCTCATGTTGGCCACCCACCAGCGGACCGGGGCTGACGTGACGATCTCCGCGGTGCCGGTCCATCGGCAAGCCGCTTCCTCGTTGGGGATCATGCGCGTCAGCGACAGCGGACGGGTGGGAGGGTTCCTGGAAAAACCTCAAAGCGACGAAGAACTGGACATCGTGTACACCGATCCGGCATGGATCGACGCCCAGGGGGTGCCCAGCCGCGGCCGGGATTATTTGGCCAGCATGGGCATCTATCTGTTCAATCGCGATACGCTGGTCGATGTGCTGGAGAAGACGGACTACGAGGATTTCGGGCGGGAAGTGTTCCCTGCGTCGATCCGCGCCCGGCATGTGCAGGTCCATCTGTTCGACGATTACTGGGAGGACATCGGCACGATCGGGTCGTTCTTCAAGGCCAATTTGAACCTGACGCGGCCCGACGCCGCGTTCCCCTTGTACGTGCCCGGCGCTCCCATCTACACGCACCCGCGGTTTCTTCCACCCAGTCGCCTGGAAGGGGCGACCGTGCACAACAGCCTGCTGGCCGACGGCTGCTTCGTCGACCAGGGCGCGGTGATCGAAAACAGTGTGATCGGCCTGCGCTGCCGGATCGGATCCGGCGTGGTGATTCGCAATTCCGTGCTCATGGGCCACGACTACTATCATGCCCCGGAGGATCCGGCCCAACCCGCGGGTACGGATGTCCCACCGCTGGGTATTGGCGAGGGGTCGCATATCGAAGGGGCTATCGTCGACAAGAACTGCCGGATCGGTCGGCGCGTGCGTATCGTCAACCAGAGCGGCGTCTCGTCCGGTCCGGAAACGGACCAGGCGATGATCCGCGACAGTGTGGTGGTGATTCCCAAAGGCGCTGTGCTGCCGGACGGGTGGTCCTTGTAGGTCCGCACGCGGCCCCTCCGCCGGGACGACCCCGGCGCGTGGGTGATAGCCGAGAGAATACCGGATGAGGCCCGTTTCAAGCCTCCTCTAGGCCGGTGAACTCAAACGGAGAAGGGGAAAAACGATGGGAAGGTTCCGCGGATGGGTGTGGATGTTGGTGGCGGGCACAGTGACGGCGATGGCCGTCTGGACGGGACCGCGCGTGGCGGCGTCGGAGGGTGTCGTGTTCCGGACGGTGATGGTCGAGGACCAGACGGGGGAGCCTGCCGAGGCGGGCCGCGCGGCGGCCCGGGCACTGCTGGAGGCCATGGGCGACATGCCCCCCAAAGTCGTGCTCGTGTCCGAATGCTTTGAGGACCGGCCGCAAAAGGAAAAGCTGCTCGAAGGGATTTGCTCGGTCTTGCCCCGCCAGGTGGTGATGGGTGCGGCCACCTACGGCTCGTTCACCCACCAGGGTTGCACGGATTTCGACGCTGTGGCGCTGTTGGGGATCGGCGGCCAGGGTGTACGTGTTTCGACGGCCCTGGTGACCGAAATGGGAACGGCCAGGCTGCAGGTGGACCAGCACCAGCAGCTGATCGCTCGACGGTTACGCTCAGCCGGCCGCCGACTGGCCTTCCAGCTTGCCCGCAGTGACCGGGATCGGCTGCTGATCCTGCTGGCCGATGCCCATTGGCCAAAGAATCGGTTCCTGGTGGAAGGCGTGCAAGAGGTGCTGGGCAAAGACTTCCCTCTCACTGGCGGTTGCGCCAACAAGAACGCTGGCCAGACCTTTGTCTACTACCGCGGTGCGATGCATATTGACGGCGCCGTGGGGATCCTTTTGGCGGGCACCTTCAATGTATCGCTGGCCGGACGGTACGCGAACGAAGGCCCCCAGGTGATTCGCACGGCGGGCCAGGGTGCTCGGGAGGCCCTGGACAACGTGCGAGGCCGACC
Source organism: Planctomycetota bacterium (assembly GCA_015661985.1). Lineage (GTDB taxonomy): Bacteria > Planctomycetota > Planctomycetia > Pirellulales > Thermoguttaceae > SZUA-1497. The sequence continues at coordinate 13,884 of DQVB01000176.1, forward strand.
GATCGCCGTTCTGGCCTTCAATTGCGCCGGGCGCCGTGGCAAACTGGACCGCTACGAAGATGAGCTGGAGGCCATGCAGCGGATCCTGGGCAAGCAGGTGCCGCTTTTCGGCTGCTATTGCGCTGGCGAGATTGGGCCGGTAGACGGGCCGGATCGCTCGGGCGATGCCCTGTGCGGGGGGGCGGGCTGGCACGTGATGTTCACCGTTGTCTCCCAGTAGCCTGATTGGACATCGCCACTTTTCAGCCTGAGGGCATGCGTAAGTCCAAACGTGTCCATCGTTCAACGGCCTGTTGGCAACGACTTGAACATGCCGGCGTCCCGCGAAAAGTGACGCTGTCCAACTAACGTGGGACAGGCTTCCAGCCTGTCACCCACAACCCAGAAGATGGGCCCGGGGCGCACATGTGCCATGGCAAGATGGACATTCCTGTCCCTCATGAGTGGGGCAAAACGGGCGGTAGCCTGGGCATCGTAGATGTCGCAGAATGCGGGTTTTGCCGAACCAGCGGGTCGAGCTCATGATTGGCGGGCAGGAATGCCCATCCTGCGTTTCCCTTCTACAACGTTGGGGTTGACAGTTCCAAAGCGTTCAAGTCGCCTGACCGACACGGTGCTGCCCATGCCTTTCCGCCGGGCTTCTGCAAAGGTCGATCCCCATGTGGCTGGGTTGTTGCTGCTGGTTTTCGTCCTGGGCATCTTCGACATGCAGTGCGGCGACATCTGGTGGCATTTGCGGACAGGCCAATTGATTTGGCGAGGCGGCGAGGTGCCGCGGACCGATTGGTTCAGTTATGCCAATCCGGACGCCCCGTGGATCGATTTGCACTGGGGATTCCAGCTGGCGGTTGCGGGCTTGTGGGCGTTGGGCGGAACGCCGGCTTTGATCTTGGCCAAGGCGATCGTGGGGGCGATGACGATCGCCGTTTGCCTGACCGTCGGGCAACGGCGGTGGCCCCAGTGGCATGGCGTCGCCTGTTGGCTTGCCCCGGCGCTGTTGTTTTCCACGCGTTATCTCGTGCGCCCTGAGGTCGTTTCCTTGTTCTTGTTGGCTGCCACGCTGGCCGTGATTTACCATGGTCGACGGGGCCGCGGGTTGGTCTGGATGCTGCCGTTGATCCAGCTGTTGTGGGTCAACGTCCAGGTGCTCTTCGTCTTGCAATACATTGTGCTGGCGTGTTTTTGGGTCGATCGTCTGATCCGTCGGTGGTGGCGGTGGGGTATGGCTCGCGGGGAGCGGGACCAGCCGCTGGCCTGGCGAACCTGGCTGGTGGCCACGGCCGCCACCGCCCTTGTTTCGCTGGCCAATCCCTACGGGATCCGTGGAGCGATCCTGCCATGGACGTTGGCGGGGCGGATCATGGGGGCGGGTCGCGAGTTTTTTCACCAGTTCAGCGACGAATCCCGGGGCATGGACGTGATCCTGCGGGATGTTGGTCTTGGTGCGCTGGTGGGCAACGCTCCGGCTCTCTTGTTCCTCCTGGTGTTCTTCGGGGGCGCGGCCAGCTTCATCCTGCTGGCTGGCCGCCGCCGGCTGGATCTCTACCGTCTCTTCGTCTTCGCGGCTTTTGCGTACCTGACGTACCGGATGGTCCGCAACAGCGTACCCTTTGCCCTGGTGGCGGGCATGGTGATTCGGCTGAACGTGGGGGAGTTGGTCGATGAGGCGGCGTTCAGCGGTGGCCAAGGGGGGAGCGTTCCCGTGGCGGCCAAGAGGCCGCGAGTCGCCTTCTTGCTGGGAGGGTTCCTGGCCCTGCTCATCCTGCTGCTTCCGTCCGGGCTGATCCCCAAGACGGACCGCTGGGGGTGGCCCCGCAAGCTGGGGCTGGGCCAAACGGGGTGGTACGGTCACGAGGCGGCGGAGTTCCTGGCTCAGGCGGGCATGCCGGACTACATCTACGCGATGCACGAGGGCCAGGCGGCCGTTTGTATCTACCATCTCGCGCCGGAGAAACGGGTGTTCGCCGACGGTCGCTTGGAGGTCCACACGATCGAAACGCTAGCCCGCTACCGGCAGATCCTCGAGCAGTTGACCCGCGGCGACCCGCGTGCGGAGGAGAATCTCACTCGCGATATCCCGCCCGGCCCCGACGGCCGTCGGGAAATGCCGGCCCTGGTGTTCGATAACCGGACCCTGTTGGACTATTCGTTGCAGCAACCAGGCCTGTTGCACAGCCTGCTGGCCGGCGGCCGTTGGCGCTGCGTCTTTTGTGACACGAAGGAGACGGAGCTTGCCGAGGACCCGACGCGCTTGTTGGACGGGGCGACGGTTTTCCTGGATCTCGAGCGTGCGGTACAGCTAGGCCTGCCGGCCGCGGACGTGCGCCGCCTGCTGTGGCTTACCGACCTGGGTCCCGGCACGCTCCGGGAGGGCCCGGTCCGGTGAACCGACGACGCTGGCAAGCCGGCCGTATCCCTCCAGAGGTCGCCTGTGACAAGCGCACCGTCCCGGGGGATTGACTGCCGACGAGGCGAATGGTTGAATGCGGGCCCCATGGTCAGCGGCCCGTTCGGGCCACCGAGCTGGATGACGTTGGTTTTCCGGACGGACGAGAGCGAGTGAAGATGAGACGGTTACCGCTTTGGTTGGGCGCTTTGAGCGTTTTGTCGCTTTGGGTTTTCGCGGAGGGACGAGCTGCCGCGGTGGCTGCCGACAGGCCGGATCCGGTGTACGCAGGCAGGCCGCTGGGCTATTGGTTGCGGCAAGCGGCGTCGACCCACCGGCGCGAGCCGGCCGGGCGGGTGGTGGCCCCCCTGGGGCGGGCTCTGGCCGATCCGGTCCCTGAGGTGCGAGTGGCGGCTGCCGATGCTTTGGGCGCCATGGGTTCGGCCGCAGCCCCGGTGGCGGACGCCCTGGCCGGACTGCTTTCGGACGATTCGCCCTGGGTCCGCGTGGCGGCCATGGAAACGCTGGGCGGGCTGGGTCGACACGCCGTATCGGCCGTCGTCGGTGCCTTTCAACGAGGCGAAGGGGCCGTACGCGTGCGGGCCGTCTTGGTGCTCGGCTCCATGGGGTCGGAAGCGGAGCCCGCGATCCCTGCTTTGGAGGAGGCGCTGGAAGACCCGCGGTACGCCGACATCCGCGACCGGGTGGTGACGACGCTGGAATTGATCCGCCGGCGGCCAGCGGAGCGGCCGTTCCGGAGGTCCACCCAGCGAAGGGGCCTCGACTCCTCGACGCCCGTTCCGCCGCCTCCCGACGACGCCGTGTCCGTCTTGGGTGTCCCCACGGATTGGCCCCAATTCCACGGGCCGTGGCGGGATGCCATCTGTCGGGAAACAGGCCTGTTGGCCCCTTGGCCCGAAGGCGGACCGCAGTTGCTGTGGAAGCTGGAAGGCCTGGGCCACGGCTTCTCGTCGGTCTCCATCGCCCAGGGAAGCATCTTCACCATGGGCGATCGCCCGGGCAAAGACGGCCAGCCGTGGCAGTACGTGATGGCTTACGACTTGAACACGCAGCAGGAGCTATGGGCGGCCAAGGTGGGTCCGCCCCACAAAGCCAGCTCAGGCGGCCCTCGCTCGACACCCACCGTAGATGGCGACCGGGTCTACGTGATCGGCACCGACGGGGATCTGGTCTGTGTGGACAGCCGCACGGGCCGCCAGCGATGGCGGCGGAACCTGGTGCGCGACTTCGGCGGCCGCATGATGTCCGGTTGGAAGTATAGTGAAAGCCCCTTGGTCGACGGCGACCGGCTCGTGTGCACCCCGGGCGGCAAGGATGCCACGTTGGTGGCCTTGGACAAGTACACCGGAGAAGTGATCTGGAAGTGTGCCGTCCCGCCGCTGGGGCGCAAGGGCAAAGACGGGGCCGCCTACAGTTCGATGGTCGTCGCCGACATCCATGGCGTGCGGCAATACGTCCAATTGATCGGCCGCGGGGTGGTCGGCGTAGAGGCCCAGAGCGGTCGATTCCTCTGGGGCTATAACCGGGTCGCCAACAACGTGGCCAATATCCCCACGCCCGTGGTTCGGAACGACCTGGTGTTCGCCACTACCAGTTACCGGACGGGTTGCGCACTGCTGAAGATCGCCCGCCACGGCGATCGGTTCCGGGCCGAGGAGGTCTACTTCCATGGCCCTGACGATCCTGCCACCCATTTCGAGAACCACCACGGCGGCGTGGTTGTGGTGCGCGGCTACCTTTACGGGGGTCACGGCCCGAATCGGGGCGAGCCGGTCTGTCTGGAGTTGACCACGGGACGCGTTGCCTGGCGCGCCGAACCGCTGGCCCGCGGGTCAGCGGCCGTGCTCTACGCCGAGGGGCACGTGATCTTCCGGTACGACCGGGGCTTGGTGGCGCTGGTGGAAGCCACGCCGGAAGCCTTCCGTGTGAAGAGCAGCTTCACGCCGGTGACCGCCGACGGACCGGCGTGGGCCCATCCTGTGATCCACCAGGGCAGGCTCTATTTGCGTCACGACGACCTGCTGTTGTGTTACGACCTGCGCCAGCCGTAGCCGGCGGCCACGGCCGGGAGTGCCCGCGGCCCCAACTGGGTTGCGAAACAGCCCACGGCGGTGCATGATAGAGAAAGCTGTGTCGTGCACGTCGCCCCGAGGGCGTTCCCCGTCAAGGGACAGGGGAGAACCGGCCGCCGCTGTTGGACCGCGGGCGACGGCATGGGGTTGCGGTGAGGGCCTGCGAGAGGCGTTCCTGCCAGGCCGCACGGCCAACCTGCACCGCTGGAGCAAGACCGATGATCGATCCAAAGCTGCTGGAGATCCTTGTCTGTCCGGAGAATCGGACGCCGCTGCGGGAAGCGAGTCAGGAGCTGGTGGAGAAGGTGAACCAAGCCATCGCCGCCGGCAAGGCCAGGAATCGGACCGGCCAGACGCTGGAAAAGCCGATCGACGGAGGCCTGGTGCGCGAAGACGGCAAGGTGCTTTACCCGGTGATGGACGACATCCCGGTGCTGCTTATCGACGAAGGGATTCCGCTGGACGAACTGGGGTTGGCTGAAGCCGGCCGGGAGCCGTGTGATGGCTGAGAAAACGATATTCAAGAAGATCATCGACGGGGAGATCCAGGCGGATGTGATCTACGAGGACGACCAGTGCCTGGCCTTCCGCGACATCCGCCCTCAGGCGCCCACCCACGTGCTGGTGATTCCGAAGAAAGAGATCCCCAAGCTGGATGACGTGCTTGAGGAGGACGCGCCGCTGATGGGGCATCTGCTGGTGGTGGCTCCCAAGATCGCCGCTCAACTGGGCCTGCACAACGGATACCGCGTGGTGATCAACAATGGTCCGGACGCTGGGCAGGAGGTGATGCACATTCACCTGCATATCCTGGGTGGCCGCCGGTTGGGCTGGCCGCCGGGATAGCTTCCCGCGCAAAGGTGGGTGGAGATCGGCCTTGCCGTCAAGGCGCACAGCGGTGGCTGCGCGAGGGTTGTGTAGCCGATGCGCGGTCAGTCGCGTTGTGGTCGGCGTTGTCGCGTGGTGGCGATTCAGTGTTGCCGGACCACAATCATGCTGGCCCAGGTCCACATGACCGTGAAGACCAGACTCATCGCGGCATGGATCCATTCGAAAGAAACCGTCATGGGAGGGCTCACGGGGGTTGGGAGGTAATCGGGGCGAGGTTCCTCCAGAGTGCCACAAAGCCGCTGGCCGTATCCGGACCTGTTGGCCCTGCACGACAGACGGCCCTGGGATCCTTTCCAGCGGCGCTGTTGTGACACCCCGGCGCTGACTTACATCGACGCGGCGCGCCGGCAGGCTCTACTGTTCGCAGCCGCCCTCTTGCAACACGTCCGATCGCCCCGCAGAACCCGAGCCGCACAGTTTGCGCTGCCGGATAGACCCGCCGGTTCCGCCGCTCTCAGCGGTCCACTTCGTCGCGGATGATACGGATGTGCCGTTCGGTGAGATTCCACAGCTGTCCGGCGACCAGATCGATCCGATGCTGGGCGGCACCCCGTTCGGCTGGCTCGTCGGTGGTGGCGTGGGCTCGGCGGCTGAGAGTGGCCAGCTGCCGGTGTCGCCTGTCTCGGGGATCAAATCGCCGCAGACGAATGTAGTCCAGAATCCCCGGTGTGCCGAAGCCCTTCCCCCCGCACACGCTGTGGGCACGAACCAGCAAGTTGACCACGGCGCTGTTGAGCACTGCACACAGGTAGTGTGCCTCGTCGGCGTTGGCCGCGGCTACCAGGACACAGGTCTCCTGGGGCACGACGGGGCGCAGGCCCAGCAGCGGATGGTCGATCTGCTGCACCACGGCGGCGGTCATGCGGCGGTCCATCCTCCGCCACACGACCTTGACCGGCGCGGTGGTGTAAGGTCCCACGTTGTACATGGCGTAGAACGGACCGGCCTGCTGATAACGTCGGTAGGCGGCCCGGCGGATCAACAGGCTGCGGAACTGCTGCAAGTATCGCCAGGTGAGTGGAAACCGGCGGCGGAGCAGGTCTTCATCAAGGCCCCGCCGTGTCTGCACGTTTTGGACGACCAGGACGTAGTGCTCGGGCGTTGCCGAATAAGGGGCCACGTCCCGCCAGCGCAAGAGGGGATAAACCAGGTCCGGTTCGATCGACGTTTCCACGCATTTCAGACCACCTCGTCCGCGACCGGCGCAGTTGCGAACGCGGATCCCGGCGGTGGATGGTCCCAGCAGTTCCAGCCAGTAGACTCCGTTGGCTCCGGCCGAATTGGCTCCCAAATGGGCTTGGTAGTCGGAGGGACCGACCAGCTGCTGGAAGGGGATGTCCAGGTCACGAGGCCAAAGGAGCCAGGGCGATCGAGGGCGGCTCGGGTCGATCGGTTGCGCCGTGTACAGGCGCTGCCGGAGGCGGGGCTGGGCGCCGTCGGCCGAACCGTCCCCACGAGCTCGAAGCCACCGCACATACGGAACGGGATAGACGGTCGGAAGTCCCTTTTCCAACACCATCGCAGCCGTCCAATTGGCGGCCGGGGTGAAGGGCTTGAGATCCACCAGATCGCTGACTCGCAACACCCGCAGCTCAGTCCCCTCCGGCCCCAAACGGAACCGCCGGAAGCCGTCACCCGCCCCCCGGCTCAGGAAGACCGTTTGGGGCATGACAAACCCCAGGCGGCCCCCGTGGCGAAGGTAGCGGTCTGCTGCCACGTAGAGCATGAGCATGGCCAGATCCTTCTTGCTGCCCCCGTGCCGCGCGTCAGTGCCGGAAAGGCTGAAAAGGCCATACTGCTCCCACAACGAACGAGTGGCTTGGCGATACGCTGGACTGAGATCGTCCCACGCAATCCACGGCGGATTGCCCACCACGTAATCGAACTTCTCCTCGCCGCCGCCCGCATCGAGCACCGCGTCGCGCAGGTAGGTCGGCAAAGCCGACACGGCCCCAGGAGCGGCGAAGCGGGCCAGGCAAAGCAAGTAACGGGCCCGGGCGGTGGCCACAGCCAGCGGATTCAGGTCGAACCCCACGATGCTCGATACCACGGCCTCGCCGATGCCCTCCACCCGACCTCGGCCTGCGTGCGACAGCCTGCCCCCTGCGCTACGGCTGTGCCAAGCCAAGGCACGCCGGATGGCCCCGACCAAGAAACCGCCGGACCCGCAGGTGGGATCCAGGAGCCGGAGGCCCGGCTGGCCGCGGTAGCCCACTTCGTCCAGCACGTGCTCAACAAGCCAAGCAGGAGTGTAGTACTCCCCCATCGAGTGCCGGAGGGCTTTGGAAAAAATCGCCTGGTAGAGGCTGCCCAGCGGATCCTCCGGCCCGTCAAAGCCACTTGGATCGGTCGCTACGTGCTGGCGGACGCATCGTTCCAGCCGGCTCACCGTTTCCCGGAGCGGATCGCCCGCAGCGGCGGGCCAACCCAACAGCTCCAGATCCCTCGTCAATAGCCCGGTGTCCGTGGCCACTCGTACGACCGAGTCGAGCACCAGGGCGAAATAGGTCTGGACGGCGAAGAGGAGTTCCCTGGGTCGACAGGCCGAGTCCTCCAGACCGAACCGGCGGGCCAACTGTGCACATCCAGACCCGGCACATCCAGACCCGCCCGGCCCGCCCGGCCGGCCGGCGGCCGCGCCGAGGCATGCATCCCAGCCTTCCATGGCCGCCATCGCCTGCGGCAGCTCACAGCGGAGGGCGTCAACGATTGCGGCCACCGACCGGCGGGCCAATGGCGAGGCGGGGCCGAAGTGTCGCAAGATGTTCCGGGCCGACGAGTCAGACCGCGCCGCTCGGCCATCGGGCAGGTGAGATCTGGGCATGAGCCGGTTTTCCCCAAGTCGCGTCCGCGCCATTGTGGCGCGCCGGGCTGGCGACCACAACCGGCTGAGCCGGCACGGTCGGAGGGGCCGATGAGAAGACGGCCGACTCTGGTGGGACAAGCCCCCTCCGCTTGCTGCGTCCGGCCACATGCGCCCAGCAGTTGACCCCCAAACTCCGGCGCCGGACATGTTGCTCAGGTTGTCGGCCAGCGAGCAGGCCGGGTCTCGGGATTCCTCCTCGGCCCCGTTCCGGCCGTACAGTTTTGGGATGGTTTGGCGGCCCGGTCGATCATTCGTCCCAGAGCTGGCTTGCAGGCGGCGGTGCCGCCGATCCGTTTTCAGTTGCGGCCTCCATGACCGTTTCCTACGATGGACGCGTGAGAAGGGTTTTCCTTGGGCCGGAGGTGTGGCATGCCGGGGGGCTTGAGTGGCCGCGTGGCTTTGGTGACCGGTGCCAGTTGTGGGATAGGCCGGGTGATCGCGCCACATTGAGCGGCAGTCGGCGCAGCCAAGGTATCGTTCGAGGGTTTCGTCTGTTTCGGCCACGATGTTCCTTTGAAGAGGACGCAAGCGATGAAACGTATGAAGTGGTTGTTCTGTTGCGCCTTGTTGAACTTGGCGGCCTGTGCCTCGGCTGCGGAGCCGATCTGGCATGTGGACGTATTCAGGTCGGGCACCGGCGGGTACCACACGTTCCGCATCCCCGTGATTGAGACGGCGGCCGACGGATCGTTGGTGGCGTTGGCTGAAGCGAGGAAGCACAGCGCGGCCGACCCGGGGGTTGGCAAGCAGGATATCGATCTGGTGTGCAAACGCAGTACGGACGGGGGCCGGACGTGGTCAGCGATGACGGTGATCGAGGACCCAGGGGAGCTGTGGTCGGCGGCCAATCCGGCTACGGTGGTGGATCGGACCACCCGCCGTTTGTGGCTTTTCTATATGCGGTCCGAACCGGGCCGGAGCACGAGGACGGCTCGGCCGGGGACGGACGATATGCAGACGCTGGTCCGCTACAGCGACGACCACGGCACCAGCTGGTCGGAGCCGGTAGACTTGACCGCCGTGGCTCGGGACATGGACGATGCCGGGTGGCGGGCCAGCGTGGTGGGGCCTGGCGGGGCCATTCAGACGCGCAGCGGCCGGCTGATGGCGCCGGTATGGAAGACAGCGCCCTATGGGGTGTTCGTCCTGTTCAGCGACGACCATGGAGCGAAGTGGCGGAGGGGCCAGCTTGTGCCGGGCGAGAACCTGGGCAACGAGAGCCAGCTGGTGGAGCTGGCCGACGGACGCATCCTGGTGGACATCCGCCAAACGACTGGCTCCCACCGGTGGAAGGCGGTCAGCGGAGATGGGGGATCCAGCTGGTCGACACCAGAGCCGGCCATGACGCTCAGCCGAGTGGCTTGTGCCATCGAGCGATTCACGCTGAGAGCGGCCGGTGACGATCGCGACCGAATCCTCTGGACGGGTCCGCGAGGCCCGGGGCGCAAGGACCTGGTGGTACGCGTCAGCTACGACGAAGGCCGGACCTTCACCCAGGGGCAGTTGATCGCTGCCGGCCCTGCCGCCTATTCGGACTTGACGATCCTGCCGGGTAAGAGGGTCGGCGTCTTGTGGGAGCGGGGTGTGGAGCGAGGGTACCAGTTCATCACCTTCAGCTGTTTTGGCCTGGAATTCCTGGAGTCGAAGCCGTAGCGGAGGACGGCCGAGGGCAAGCGATTGGCCGCGGGGCGCCCCCACTTTCGGGCCGTTGCTTGACAGGATCCAGGCGTCCCTGGTAGCCTAAACTGTAGTGTAGTGTCCACCTACCGCAGTCCGGCAACGGAGCAGAGTCATGGACAACGGGAGAATGAAGGGGCGGATGTGGCCAGCCCTGGGTATCGGCGTGGCCGTGTTGTGCTGCGCCACTTGGGCGGGGGCTCAGACGGCGGCCCAGACTCGCTC
>DQVB01000381.1 GCA_015661985.1 Planctomycetota bacterium
ATCTTCAGGATAGCGTAGATCCCCGCGGCCTGGCCAGTGGCTGCCCCCCGCCTGCCGTGTTCAGTCGCCTTCGGCCGTCGCCCCGGTGTTGGGCCCAGGTTTGCCGGAGGAACCAGCGGCGTTGTGCAGGGGCCGGGCCGTTTCCAGGCACGCCGCCTGGAGGGCAGCGTAGCTGGCCCGCAGGGCCAACGTACGGCCGTGGCGGGAGCAGGCTTGGAGGTTCCCGCTCCCGGTGATTACCAGCGTTGGACCGTCACCGTGGAGGCGGTCATAACAGGCGACCAGGGTGGACGGGGGCGCGCGGAGGGCGTTGATCAACAGATGTTCGTTCGATTGGAGCTTCTCCGGGGAGACAGCCGCCAGCGCGAACCTCATGCGGGTGAGGATTTCAGCCAGTAGATCGAACGGTTCGGGGCACAGGACGCAATAGGCGAGTTCATGGGTGGGTTCGGGTTGGCTTTTCAGGCTGGGCGGTTCGCCCTTGGCAGCGGAGTCCTCGGTACGAAAGCGGATGATCACCCCCGCGTTGGTAGCGGTCTGGTCGATGATCCCGGCCAGTGCCCCGGGGACCAGGCGATTCGGGACGGTCGAGGGAGGCAGCTCCACGCAATCCCACGGTTCCCATTGACCGACGGCGATGCGGCCGATGAGTATGGCCAGCTTTACCAGCTCCGTCTTGGTGCGGAGCGGCTCGGGAAGGCTGGTAAGGCAGTGGTAGGGGCGGGTGACGTAGGGCAGGGGCTCGTGGATAGGAGCGGGGACGTTCCACGATTGGAGGAGCCTGCTCATCACTTCGCTGTGGCTGATCTGCAGGAGGCGATCCTCCTGGGCGGCCAGCGTCTCCTGGTCTTTGCCGCACAGCTCGATCATGGCCTGGTACTGGCGCGGATAGAGCATGGCCAGGGCCACGCGCCCCATGGCGTGCATGATGGCAGTGAGGAACAGGCCCTTTTCGGAGCCCCGGTAGGCCGAGCGCGACAATAGCAGGTCGATGGCCACACCGGCAGCGACGCTGCGGCGCCAGGCCAACTCCACGTTTAACCAAGGAAGGAGGTTGGCCGTCAAGGCGGACAGCGTGCTGGTGGCCAGGGCCAGTTCTCCGATCCGTTTGCGGCCGATTCGCACCACCGCTTCCTTCAGTTCCGTGATCTCGGTGCCGCAAGGGTTGTAAACGGTGCTGTTGGCCAGGCGCAGGACATCGATGGTCAGTGACGCATCGCGGGCGATGGCCACGGCGATCTGTTCGGTCTCGAAATCGTTCGACCCAGCCATGTGGAAGACGTCGAAGGCCGCTTGAGAGACGGGCAGTATCTTGGACAGGTGTGCCAGTTTCTCTTCCAGGTCGGCCGGATCGATACGAGGACGCTGCGCTATGGCTGCTTGCCCCGACGCGCTCCTGCCCCCCGGCGGCCTTTGTGTGGCCCTGTCAGCCCGTCGGCGTCGCCGATCGACCATTGCTCGGATCTTCAGGGCGAACAGTCCGTGATCGACGGGCTTGAACTCGATGTGATCGACCCCGCGGCCCAACAGGTCTCGGGCCAGCCGCGGGTCCGTGACGCCCGTGAGGATCACCACGAGCGGCCTGACGCGCCGGGTGAGCACCTCGGAGGCGAGGGCATGGCCGTGCCGGCGGGGCATGCGCAGGTCGGTCACCAAAACGTCATAACTCCTCTCCTGCAGCATCGCCTCGGCCTCGTTCCCATCGCCCGCCCCGTCGCAGGAGAATCCTTCGCGGCCCAGTGCGCGCATCACCAGCCTGCGCAGCTCAGATTGATCGTCCACGACCAGGGCGCGATAGACGTTATTTGTCATTGGGCGTTCTCCTGTGGACACAGGGCGGCCGGGTGGCCATGCCCGGCGGGGTGCACCGCCCGGCCATCGCCCCAACGGCTCACCCATGCAAACAGGCTCGACAGCCGGGACGCAAAGTCGAGGTTCGGGGGTCAGGCTCGCGCCTCGACGGGCTGGCATGTTTCCTTCTCAGCCAACCCATCCTCATCCAACGTGCTACGGATGGCGTGAAGCAGGGCGTCGCGCTGGAAGGGCTTGCGAACCAAGCGCACAGTCCCCTCAGCCGGAGAATTCGATGCGGCTGTGCGCGCGTCATAACCGCTCAGGAAGATGACCTTCGTCTCCGGCGCGGCCGCTTGGATACGTCGGTACACCTCGTGTCCGTTGCACCGGGGCATCACCGCATCCAGCAGAGCCAGGGAAACGATTGCCCGGTTTTCTTCGAACACGCGTATCGCCTCAGCGCCATCGGCCGCGGCAAGGACCCTGTAGCCTGCGTCCTTCAGGGTCCTGGTGATCAAATCCCGCACCATGGGGTCATCTTCAGCCAACAGGATCGTCTCTGCTCCCCGTGGTGGCGACGGCGGGGCGCCAGCGGTGGGGCCGGCATCCCCGGCGGCCACGCGGGGCAAATAGATGCGGAACGTTGTACCGCCACCCAGCTCGCTTTCCACCTCCACGGTTCCCTGGTGCTGCTGGACCAGCCCGTAAACCACGGCCAGCCCCAAGCCGGTACCCTGGCCCACCTCCTTCGTGGTGAAGAAGGGTTCGAAGATCCGCTCCCGTACCTCATCCGATATGCCGCAGCCGGTGTCCGCCACGATCACCGTGGCGTACGGACCCGGGGCGATGCCGTGGCGCTGGCAAAACTCCGGCCCAGGGTGCTCGGGGACGGTCCGTAACATCAGCCGGCCACCGGAAAGCATGGCGTCGCGAGCGTTGATGCAGAGGTTGAGCAGAACCTGCTGAAGCTCACCTGCATCGGCGTCGACAAAGCCGGCGTCGTCGGCCAGACGGACCTCCAGTGTGATTTGCTCCCCGATCAGCGGCTCTATCATCCGGGCCACCTCGCTGACGATCCCGTTGATCGCCACCCTTTCCCGGCGCAGGATTTGGCGCCGACTGAACCCCAACAGCTGCGACGTGATCCCTTGTGCGCGTTGGCTGGCTTGAAGCACCGTCTCCAGATCCAGGTAGGCTTGGTTGCCTGGCTCCAACTCTTCCATGGCGTAGCGGGTGTATCCCTGGATGACTTGAATCAGGTTGTTGAATTCGTGGGCAATGCCGCCGGCCAAAGCTCCCACGGCCTCCATTTTCTGGGCATGTCGAAGCTGGCCCTCTCGTTCGCGCAGCTGTTTTTCCGCTTCGCGCTGTTCAGTTATGTCGCGCAACGCCATCACCGCCCCACGGCATTGGCCGTCGGCATCGAGAAGCGGCTTGCCGCTGGCCGACACCCACCGGGCCTGGCCACCCGGGGGGATGATCATCATCTCCACATCGCGCACGCGCTGGCCTGCCAGGGCGCGGAACAAGGGGATTTGCTCCTTGGGCATCTTCGTTTGCCCGTCGGGAAGATACAAGTCGTATTCGTCCGCCCACCGCTCGACAGGAACTGGCCGCTGCGGCACGCCGTGAAACTCCCGTGCCGCCCGGTTGAACAATGTGAGGACACCTTGGGCATTGCACGCCACGATTCCCGAATCGACCGTCTCCAGCACAGTTTCGATGAATTCGCGCTCTCGCTTCAGGGCCCTCTCCGCGCGCAAATGAGCAAGGGCTCGGAAGAAGGCCCGGGCCAGTGATTCCAATGCCGCCCAGTCGGCCCCGTCATAGCTTCCATCTTTTTCGCCCGTGGCGATGATTCCCGCCGCGACGTCCTCGTGGATGATAGGGACCACCAAGACATTGCGCAGCTTGCCCAATGCGCTGGTGGCGTACCACTGCGCGGGTTTGTTACTCAACAGAGGGCCGCGTTGCGCCAGCAGCCGCTGCACCAGTCCGCTGGGCCCGCGGTCCTGGAGCGCCCGCAGCACGTCTGCCCGTTCGACCTGGCACTGTCCCCCCGCCTCCTCTGTGAACCACAGGTTCGCGATGTCACCGCCTCCGCCCAGCTCACAAAGGAATCCCACCTGGCTGGCGGTCACTCGGCGGGCCAAACCCAGGCAGCATTGGGCCAGCTCTTCGACATCGTCACAGGTGAACGTCTTCTGGCAGAGCTCGTTGATGGCCGCCAACAGGCGGTTGCGGTTGGCGAGCGCCTCTTCGGCGCGCTTGCGCTGGGTGACGTCACGGTAAGTGAGCATGACCTGCGCCACATGCCCCGCCTCGTTCCGAATCGGGGTACCCGTGACATCCAGGAATGCCACACGATCGTCGCCGCCCACAGGAGTATCCAGGGCCGTCACCGTCACCGGCGCTTCGCTGGCCAGCACTTGGTCCAGCGGACGTAACCCGCCCCAGGCTCCGTATAACTTCCCGTCCCACGCTTCGCCAGGCCGGAGACCTGGTCGAACCGAATCCTGGCCGGGCGTGTCCCGGGCCGCGCGGTTCGCCAGCACGATGCGCCGATGGCGATCCACAACGATTGTGGGTTCCGGAAGGGCATCGATGACCGACTGGAGCAGGCGACGGAGCTCGTCGCGCCGGCGCGCCGCGGCGTGGCGCTGGCGTGCGTACCGCAGCGCTCGGGCTAGTACGGGCGCCGTCATTTCGCCCTCCATCAGCACGTCGTGAACGCCCTGCGCAAGCAGACTCGCCGCCTCTTGGTCGTCGGCCGTCGAAGCGAGCGCCACGATGGGCAGATCGCCGGCCACCTCCTGCAACTGGTTCACCAAATCCGTGGCCCGCTCTCCCAGAGACGATAGCCCCAAAAGGATCACGTCGCCCCGGCATTGCCGAACTCGGGCAAGTCCTGCAGGTGAAGTTCCGGCAGAGGTTATCTCGAACTCGGGGGCACCCTCTTCCAGGGTTCTGCGCAAACGGCCGACGTCCGCAGGTTTGTCGCTTACAAGGATTATATGCATCGAACTGAGCCTCGCGGGAATAGCGGAGATGTAACCCAGTCACTGCTTGGCAGCGACCGCGGGGCAAGACAGGCTTCGCCCCCACTGCCTGAACGTCGTCCGGAATCTTCGAAACGTTTGCTCCCGGTTGGCCAGTCGGGGGCGCTGGCGCATCGGGGGCCGCGACGATCCCGTCTCCCCTTGCAACACTTCAAGTAAGGCAGTCGCAGTCGGTCTTGCCCGGAAGCCCCCGCGATAAGAGTTGTGGAGGAAAAGCCGCCCCACGGCGTTACCGCTTCTTCAGTGGGATCTCCCCGAGCAGCGATATCGCTGCCCAGCACACCCCTGTCCCCTTTCTCTGGTCGGAATCGGCACCGTCCCTCTATGTCGCATGTTCCGACGCTGGCATCCATAGGATCTTCCTGGCCGGGCTTGGTTCACGGCGCGGAATGCAAAGGGCCGCAGCTGGGAAACTGTGGTCGGCGAAATCGGAATAGCCGGCCCTTTCTGGGATCAACTGTTCATCGGGCCCCGCCCGGCGGGAAAGGAAGCGATGAAGCTCGACCCACAATGACCGTAGCACGTGAACGGGCAGCGGTCCAACGAAAAAGGGGCGAATTCCCCAGATCGTACGCCCGGGACAGCCCGCGAGCCAGAACAGCGCAGAAGACGCGCAGACCCGGCGCGGGGAAAACGTTCAGGCCACCACTTTGTAGGACGAGGCGGGCCGTACCGCCCGGCGGCCGATGCTGTAGTAGGTGAATCCGGCCTGCTGCAACCGGCGGGGGTCGTAGAGATTGCGGCCGTCGAAGATCACCGGCGCGCGCATCCGTTTCTTCATCGCTTCCAGATCCGGATGGAGAAACTCCTTCCATTCGGTGACGATGGCCAGCCCGTGGGCGCCGTCCAGAGCCTCGTCGCGCAAGGCGCAGTACGTCAGTCGGTCGCCATACAGGCGACGGACGTTTTCCATGGCCACCGGATCATGCACCCGAAGATGGGCCCCCAGGGTGAGCAGTCGGTCGATCAGGACCAGCGATGGGGCCTCGCGGATGTCGTCCGTGCCCGGCTTGAAGGCCAAACCCCAGATCGCGATCGTCTTGCTCTCCAGTCCGTCCGCGAAGTGCCGACAGATCTTTTCGGCCAACACCTCCTTCTGGCGCTGGTTGACCCCGTGGACCGCCTCCAAGACCCGAGGTTCCACGCCGCACGTATGCCCCAGCGAAGCCAAGGCGCGCACGTCTTTGGGGAAGCAACTTCCTCCGAAACCCACGCCGGGGAAAAGAAAGGCGAAACCAATCCGGCTGTCGTGGCCGATGCCGCGGCGGACCTCGTTGATGTCCGCGCCAGTCCGCTCGCACAAGTTGGCCATCTCGTTGATGAAGCTGATCTTAGTGGCCAGCAGCGCATTGGCCACATACTTGGTCATTTCGGCGCTTTCCGGTGACATGGCCAGGAAGGGCTTGTCCGTGCGCAAGTACGGCTCGTACAGATGCCGTAATTGCACGAAGGTTTCCTCCTCGCGCGCGCCGACCACCACCCGGTCCGGTTTCATGAAATCATCAATGGCTGTGCCTTCCTTGAGGAACTCCGGGTTGCTGGCCACCCGGCAGGGCCGTCCAGCCCGCTCGGCTAACTCGGCCGTCACGGCCGCGTTCGTGCCCACCGGCACCGTGCTCTTGAGTACCACCAGCGCATCCGGGGCCAGATGGGGACCCATCTGTGCGACTGCCTGCCAGAGGGCAGACAGGTCCACCGAGCCGTCTTCGGCTGAAGGGGTGCCCACCGCCAGAAAGATGACCTCAGCCCCCCCTGCCGCGACGGCCAGATCGGTGGTGAACCGCAGCCTCCCTGCGCGGCGAACCCGGGCCACCAATTCGGCCAGCCCCGGTTCGTAGATCGGCACCTCGCCGCGGCACAGCATCTCCACTTTCGACCGGTCACAGTCGACGCAGGTGACCCGGTTGCCCGTTTCGGCCAGACACGTGCCCGTGACCAACCCCACATACCCGGTGCCTATGACGGAGATCTCCACTCCCAGACTCCCCGGAACAGACGAGCGAAAAGAACGAAAAGAGCCGCGCCCACCGGCGAGCGCGGCCCCTCCGAGCCAGCCTGGCGAACTCAAGGTTGCAGCTATCGGGGTCGGCCGACTCAGAAACGCTAACCCCTAGCATAATCAACAAATACGCAGCTTGCACAAACTGCGCAAAAAAATTGTCCCCCACATACCTATTCCTTCTGTAACGCTGAACCCA
>DQVB01000422.1 GCA_015661985.1 Planctomycetota bacterium
CCGGGGTCGAATGCCGAGCGGGGTGGTGGGGCGGGTCAGCGGCCCGGCGTGGGCGGTGGATTTGGCTTGCCCGCCGGCCCAGGGCCGGAGACAATAGAGCGTCAGGGGGACGTTCGACTGCAGGGAACGGCCCACGGGATTCCACGGGTTGGATTGATCCGAGTGGAGGATCGCCATGGTGCTGTTTGCGATCATCGAAACCGAAGCCGGTTTGACGGTGGCGGAAACCGGGCCGGACGGCCGGGCGGAGGAAGCGGCCGCTCGGCACGGCGGGATCGTGGTGGACCCGGGACCGTACAAGAGCTACGAGGATGCCTACGAGGCGCTGTTGGCCCTGGAGTGCGACGAAGAGGACGCCCAGCACGGATGACGGACCGCGGGGGCCTGCGCAGCCAGAGTGGGCGCATCAGCCGCTGGCCCGCGACGATCAACTCCGCTGGTGGCCAACCTCCGCAGGCTGCCTGCCCAAGGGCAGGAGGCTGGCCAACGAACCGGTCACGATCTGGGCGATGAAGCCCAACGGCATGGCCCACAGGAAACTGATCCCTGGCCGCTGCGTCAGATCAGGCCAGTAGTTGATGGCGGCCACCACGATCACGCCCACTACGGCACCGAAGATGGTACCGAACCCGGTGGCCCAGCGCACGAAGAGGGCCATGAAAAACAGGCCGAACAGCGGCGCGGTCAGCAGGTTGACTACCTTGTAGGCCACCTCCAGCAGATTGCCTTGGACCATCCCGACCCCGGACGCCAGCGCGATAACAACGAGTCCCACGAACACCGAGATGAGCCGAGCCGTTTTCACGTGGTCCAGCTCGCCTCGGCGGCGGCCCCAGCCGAAGCGGTCGATGAAGTCGACGGTGACGATCGAACAGGATGAATTGACTCCTGATGAGAGGCTCGACATGGCGGCGGCCAGCAAGCCGGCCACGACCAGGCCGCTGATGCCGGCCGGCATACCGACTTCAATGAACCGCGGAAACAGCTTATCGGCGTCTGCCAAAACCGTGCGTCCGGCCTGGAGCAACTCCGGGTGAGCGCGGAAGTACGCCCACAGGGCCAAGCCGACCGGAGAGAGAATGAGAACCACCGCCACGTTGGCCAGCAGCGAAATGAGCAGGACGTTCCGGGCGGCCGGCGCGTCGCGCGTCGACAGGTAACGTTGAATGGCCATCTGGTCCGAGCCGGCTGTGCAGGTCCACCAAGTGAACTGAGCCAACGCAGCCCCGAGAAAGGTCACCCGCGCCGTCGAACTGAATCCCCAGACCGGCGATTCCCATTCGCTTGGCCACTGAGTCGGCCACCAAGCCGTCACGCCCCCCAGTCGCATCGAGATCAAGATGAGCGTCAAAATCGCCCCGCCGAAGAGAATGACCGTCTGAGTCACATCGGTGACGACCACCGCCCGCAAGCCTCCCATCGATGTGTAGATCACGGTGATCGCACCCAGCACGGCGCACAGCAGAGGCGTGGTGGAACTCTCGAGCCCCAAGAGCGGGACCAGGATCTTGTCGCTTGTGGCGTAGATGATCACCGCCATCCAGGCCAGGCGCATCGCCAGGAAGAACACAGCGCCCAACGTGCGCACCACCACTCCCAGCCGCTCTTCCAGCAGTTCGTTGGCGCTGGTGATCCGCACGCGCATGATGCGAGGAATCAAGAACCAACCGGCCAGGATATAGACCGGAGGAAGCCCCGCAATGACGGCCAACATCATCGGGCCGTTCTTGATCATTTCCCCCGGCCAGGCGAGATACGTGATCGTACTGAGCATCGTGGCGAACAACGACAGCCCAACGCTCAGCGAGCCCATGGTCCGGCCGCCCAGCAGATAGTCGTCCGTGGTCGAGGTGCGCCGGGCGTAGTACCAACCCACAGCAAGCATGCCGGCCAGGTAAACGGTGATCACGAACCAGTCCAGGGGCGTCATCAACGAGCTCCGCCAAAGGTCATGGGCACTGGGGTCGGACCGTTGGAGGCCAGACGCGGCCCGCCGGTCAGACGCCGGGCCGGCGGGGAGGTCGCCCCAACGGGTTCACTCGCCCGGATCTAATCCCGCTTCTCTTCGGCCGGTCGGGCGGCCACCGGCAGATGGTAACCGCTCACTTCGCTCCACGCCAGACTCAGCCATCCTTCGGCCACCACCAGATGGCTGACCTCCAGACCGTCCAGCCGCGGGTCGGTGGCCATCGCCTGGGGGGTGATCCGCCACGCGCGATCTTTGTGGAACACCTTGGCGAAGATGCCCCGCAGGGCGATCTGGGAACGGGCCCTCCTCCGGGATTCGATCAACTGCACCACGCCGTCGCGCACCAGCACCGCGACGCGGCCCCGCATTTCCGGACGGTAGAAGGCCCGCACACGGAAGTCCCGCCAACGCCGCGCTGGATTGGACAGGGCGGCTATGGACAAGGTGATGGCGATCCGTCCGTCTTCGAACTGCACGCTCACCGCATCTTGCGGCGCAAAGACGATCTTCAAGTCCTCATGCTCCAACGGCTCTGCCAAAAGCTCCGGCCGGTTCAGCCGCGTGGCGATGCGCCGGCGCAGCTCGCCCAGCGTGCACGCATACCCGTCCAGCTGGAGCTTCTGGACCAGATTGTTGATCGCCGACTCGTGGACCTGGAAGCTGGCCACCGTCTCCGGCGGCAGCCGGGGGCGGGGCGTGTAGCCGGCCAACTGGTCGAGGCCGGCCAGGCGCAGACGCATGGCCAGCCGATCGGCGGTCGTCTCCGCTTCGATCATCGTCGGGGCCAGCCCCAAGGCATGAAGGGGTTGCCAAACACGCTCCCTGTACTTGCGGTTCATCTGCCCCAGGCGCCGGCGCACCTCCTCGTCAATCCGCTCGCGCACCCGGGCGGCCACCTTCCGCCGGATCTCGCGCCGCGCAGCTGGCTGGCGCTGCTCCAGCTGCGAGCGAGCCACTTGACGGACCACCAGATTCAGGAAGGGAACCACGTCGAAGTCCGTCTTCAGCCGCCGCAGCCACGTGTTGTTCTCCACCGACACCTCGGTGGGAGCCGCGGCGATGCCGCGTGAGGTCAGGCCCATCTGCGTCCAAGCCTCGTACGTCGAGTGGCTGTCGTTGTAGAACGTGGCCGGACCGCTGGTGGCCGCCGTCACCGCCGAGACCAGCCCGGCTACGCGCACGGCAAACCGCAGCTGATCAGGGTCCGGCACCAGCTGGACGGACACGTCCGCCCGCGTCCAACTGCGGCCCCGCACCGGCGTGCCCAGGATCCGATCCCTGACCCATTCGAACTCGGACTCCCGCTCAGGCGCCAGCCGGTTCAACAGCGACTGGCTCACCGTCACCCGAAGGTTCGCGTTGCGGTAGTTGATCTCCAGCCGCCTCCCCAAATCGCGATGCTCCTGGATCGGTGATTCGCTCAAGCGCAAGCACTGCCCGGCCAACATTCGCCCGTCGCCAGGCAGCCGAGTGAGTTCGAAGCGCTCCATGGTCTGCAACAGTTGCCCCAAATCGACGGGCTCGGCCGCCCAATAGCGCAGCTCGGCACGCAGGGCCAGCATCTCCGGGCTGGTGGCAAAACGACGCTGGGCAGCCGTCATGGGCACCCAGCACAGCCGGTGTAACACGGCCCGAGCAAAGGCCTTTTTCCACTGCCCATCGTACCGATCCGGTTGGCGGGCCATCCGCTCCAGGTTGTCCAGACCCAAATAGTCGCGCCACGTGCGCCGGGCCGGCGAACCACGAGTCAGCCGGGCCACACGCATCACACACCGGCTCAATCGGCCCGCATCGGGCCGCGGAAGTTGGTCGGCCGTCGAGGTCGGTCCGCCCAACAGTAGCACCCGCCGCCAGACATCCACCCGGCGCCCCAGGGCGTGCAAGACCCGCCTCAAGGCCACGGCCTCTTCTTCGTCTTCCACGAAGTCCGACAACCGGTCACCCCGCCGGCCTTCGACCACCAACCGCGCAATGAGCGGTAAAGCTGGGCCGCGCCCGCGCACAAACGCATGGCCCAACTGGTCGATCGTCTCCTGGACCGTCTGGCACCAGGCCCGCACGTCGGAGCTCTTGCTCGCGGCGGCCAAACGTTCAAGTCGCTCGAGCAGCCCCACCGGCGGAGACCAACCTGAACCCTGGCCGCCCTCCTTCACGCCCCCTCCGGTCGGAGGGTCTTCGTCCGTCGAGCTGGCGGGCCCAGAGAGCTGGATCGGCGGCAGTTGCCCCACCGCCTCGCTCGGCGCCGCCGGGTCCTCGGAAACCCGGGCAGCCTCGGACTCCCCACCCGTCGGCGGGACCAGCTCGAGGGTCAAGCCGCCAGCGCCTGGCTCCACCTCGATCGGTGGCGAACCGATCGGCGGGCCGACCTCCGCCACGCGAAACGATCCGCCCGACGGAAACTGGGGCCGGGCGTCCAGCTGGGCGTCGCTCGGGTCCCAATACCGGGCCAAATCCCCCCAGACCTGCTCCGGACCCGGCGCAGGGGGCAAACACCCGGGCTGGGGGACGCGGTCCGATCCATCAGACCCACCGCTGGCGACCGGGCCTTGTCCGTCCGTGGCCCGGCGTCCGGTCAACTCTCGCCATATCCGGGGCGCAACGGCCAATAGACAAAGCAGCAGCAATACGCAGACCAAAGCCCATCCGTGTTCGTACGATCGGCGTTCCATCGCACTCGGCTCCCGTCGGTCCATGACATGCTTGGCACGGACTGTACAGCACCTCCACCGCGGCTGTCGCCCCTCAAGCCCCCTCATTCGGCGGGAAGGATACCCCCTGTCCTGGCCCATGTCCAGTCCGGCGACTCCCCGGCCCCCCAACACCGGCGAACAACCCGGCTGGTCGGCAACGTCCGCCTTTAGTCAAGGTCGGTGGTCTGGGAGGCGTAAGTAAAAGGGCGACGGGCGGAAAAACCCGTTTTTGCGGCCCCCCTGCCCGAATAATCCGGTTTCCCAGGGCATTTCACCGGCGGCCGCCCGGTTCAACAGCCCTCGGGTCGCCCGGCCCATGCCGCTGGCCGCCACGGGCATGTGTGCGACAGGTCCACTGTCCGACCCTTTGGGTCCGTGTTGCCGCGTCCCCGCAGGCCGCCCACTCGGTCTGCCGCTCCCAGACAAGGGGGGACTATGTACCAAGTTGGCCGGGACCGAGGCAAGGCGGAACCGATCTTTGGCGGCCGGCCGAGTCACACTCGCCCTCCAGTTCGTCCGGCTCGGGCCGGGCGCTCGTCACACGGAGGGCAGCTCGTAACCGGCTCGTCGCGGGCGATCCAGCAGGGCAGCCGCCTGGGGATCGTCCGGGATCGTTTCCCGTCGAGCGTCCCAGTGGATGGTCCGGCCCACCCGGTAGGCGATGTTGGCCAAGTGGCAGCAGGCGGTGGCCCGGTGGCTTTCCTCCAGGTCCACCGGCGGCCGGCGTCCTTGTTTGATGCAGTCGACGAACAGCCGCTGCCACGGGCCGTCCACTTCATTGCCCGGTTTACCGTCGCCCCAGCGGCGTGGATTGGCCACTTTTTCTACCGAGCGGCCCATGTCGCGGTCCTCCCAGATCTGGTAGCCGCTGCGGTCCAGCACCATCGTGGCCTGGTTGCCGTGGAAACAGATGCCGTGGTGCTGCGGCCTGGGAAAGACCTCGTGGAAGTTGTTGAACCCTCGGTATTCGTAATGCATCAGGAAGTCGGGCAGTCGCCACGAGGCTTGGATCGTATCGGGCGTGTCGGCCATGTCATCCACAACCAGTTTGCCCCCCGGACAGGCGACGGCCGTCGGCCAGGTGACCTGCATGGCCCACAGGATGATATCGATGTGATGAACCGCCCAGTTGGTCATCATGCCGCCGCCGTAATCGAACCACCAGGAGTTGCGGAGCCGCGCCGGGTTGAAGGGCACGTAGGGGGCCGGACCGAGCCAGCGGTCCCAATGGAGCCCGGGGGGCGGCTCCGCGTCCGGCGCCCGGCCGACGCGGTGGCCCGTGTTGTGGTAGTTCCAGCATTCGACCATGGCGATCTTGCCCAATCGGCCCGAATGCACGATCTCGACCGCCTGTTGGTAGTGCGGATAGCCCCGCTGCTGACTGCCCATCATGGCAATCACGCCGGCCTTTTGGGCCGCCCGGACCATGGCCCGCCCTTCCACCACGGTGTGCGAAAGTGGTTTTTCCACGTAGATGTGTTTGCCCGCCCGGGCCGCCTGGATGAAGGGGATGCCGTGCCAATGCTGTGTGGTGGCGATGATCACCGCATCCACGTCGGACCGCTCCAGCACCCGGCGGTGATCCACCACTTGCCGGCACGTTCGCCGCAAAGGCAACTCCACCAACACGCGGGCAGCCCGGTCCATCCGCGATTCGATCACGTCGGAGACCACCGGGAAGTCCACGTCCGCGTATTGGCCGAAGACCTGGAGCAATTGCCGGCCACGACCGCCGCAGCCGATCAGCCCGAGGCGCACTCGCTCGGACGGAGCCCGCTGGCCCCGAGCGCCCAAGGCTGGGCCCAGCACCGTTGCCACAGAAGCCGCCTGCACAAACCGGCGACGGTCCAACCCGGGCCGCCGTGTTCGTCCGCCATCCATCACTCGCTCCTTTCCCTTATCGAGGCGCAACCGTTTCCCCACGGGCCTCTCTCGACGTAACGTCGGGCAGGCTTCCACCCTGCCATCCACAACGCAAAGATGGGCGCACATATGCAAGGAGCAAGACTCTCTAACCGACGCTTGCCGACCGCTCCCGGCCCTGATTGACAGATCGTTCCCGATCGCCAGCACGCTCATCTCCGTGACCTCCCGCAGTGGTCGGGCGGGAAGCAGCGCTGCGCAGGAAAAGCGAAGGGCGGATTGGATCAATGGAGCTTGGCACCCCCTACAATCGACTTCGGTTCCCATTTCAGTCGTGCGATCCGAATTCCGTTCAACGTCGGTGTCAGCGATGCGATGTAGTACTGGCCGTTGTGCAAGATGATTTCCGGGGCGGCCACCGGCAGTGTGGACACGATGCGCGAATCGTCGTGTACGCCGAAGGAGACCGGGTCGTGGGACCGGTAAACTGTAGTGGTGGGTGGGTTCGTGTATCGCGACGTGCGGAACAGGTAGTACGAACCGTCACGCGCTACCACGTGCGGGCATTCGGCGTTCCACCATTTGGCTCCCGCCTTGCCGCCGGCGGCGACTTTCCGAGGCCGGCTTGTGGACCAGTCCAGCAAATCGCGCGACGTACGCACGAAGATACCGCCTTCGCCGCCATGCGCGCTGTAATAGCAGTACCACAGATCCCTGATCCTCAGGGCCATGGGGTCGCGCGTCTTGTTGCCCGGGCCTTCACCAAAAAGCTGAGGCCCTCGGCCACGAATCCGCAGGCGCTCGAACCGTTTCCCGTCATCGCTGGCCGCCATGCAGATGTTTTCCCAGTCGCCGTAAAACATGTAATAGCGACCGTCGGCGCGGATCACGTACGGAGCTTGCAAGCCGCCGGGCTGTTCGCCGAGTCGCGGGTCGGCATGCATGGCGATACCCATCGGCCGCCAGTTCGGCTCCGTGAGCGAACGGCCCTCCCATCGGTAGAAGAGCCGCGAGTGACCGGGCTCTCTTGTCTTGCGAATGCACGACCAGAGCTGCCAGGTGCTGTCCGCCGCCTGCCAGATCGCGAAGTCGACCGGTTCCTGGTTTGGCCCCGCAAGTTCGCCGAGGTCCGGGTTGCCGGCCACCTGCCACCACGGCTCTTCGATCTGCGGCACGGCGGGGCGAGCCGCTCGGGCGGATTGCGCATCCCCCAGACGCCGGGCGTGGAGTGCCTGCGTCCGTCCGCGCCGGCCCGGAGGCTCGAGGCCTCGTAACGCCGCGGTCGGCATCGCCACAGTGCACGCGAACACGAAGAGCAGGCAGGAAGGGGACCGCTTCACGGCACTCCTCGAGCTTTGGTGTTCCGCAGATGCCCCAGCCTCACTCCGCCCCTTATCCTACTTGCACTGTGCCACTTACGGTCAAGAACTCGACGTAACCGGTTTGCAGCAAACCACGTGTGTCAGTCTGGCAATTCGGGAATCCTGTATTCACGAAAACGTCACAACGTGCGCCACCGTAACGAGTCAGATCACTAATGCGTTCCTGAGTGGCGCTGTCCAACTACGGTACTTCTGTTCGACAAATGCTGCGCGTTGCCCATGATCACGGCCCGCGCGCCGGCGCCGCTGCAACGGCGCCTTCATTCCCACCAAGGCGAACCTTGTTTGCGCCTTTGATCCGATAACGGTATCTACTTCTTGCCCTGCACCTTCGGGGCGTGGTCCAGTGGCTGCCAAAGCTCCTTGATCAGTTCCACCGTACGGTCGACCAGGACCTGTCCGCCTTCGGGCCCAACGAGGCTGCTGTGCACCACGGCGCTGTACCCGCCCCCGCGCACGGCCTTCTCAGTGGGCAGGTACGTGCCTGGGCCGACCAGTTGAACCACAAAGGTCTGGACAGCTGGACTGCGAGCTTTGATGCGGATGCCGTAGTCCGTAAACAGTTCGAAGGGATTCGTACAGATGGCCACGTCGCCCAGCCGTAGCACGTGCAGTTCCATTTCGTAGCTCAGATGCGGATCCGACTCTTGGCGCTTAAACCGCTCGACCGTCTCCTCGTACCATCGCAACCGTCGCAGCAGGCGATCGCGGGCCTTTGGGTCGTCGGCGATCTGGGCTTTCAGACGATCGCAAATCGCCTTCGTCTCAGCGTACTCGGCCTCGGTCACAAGCCGCATGGGCAGACGGAGCGTCTCCACCTTGTGAATCAACGGCACGTCCAGGTGGCGGTCCTTTTGCACGACTTCGTAGGTCTCTTCCACGGCGCGGACGATGCGTCGTGCGATCTCTTCCACTCGCGTCAGGCCTCTCAATTCGCGCATCCGGTCGTCGGCCGCGCGGCGATACATCAGATGGGGCGACTGATCCCCGGCCGCCCCGACCCAACTGACCACGCACAAGTCCGGACCGAATCGCTTCCGCAGCGCTTCCCGTGTCGGGTGCCAGAAGTCGGCGTTGACCGCCGAGCGAGACTCCACCTCTTGTGTCGGGCAAGCGATGCTCACGGCCAACCCGGTCAGTCGGCCTTTACTGTCCCAAAAAAAGAGCTGGTCGACGTCGTGATCTTCATAGCCTTCGAGGTTGCGGAACTCGGCCACGTTCGTTCGGCCATACATCTGCGCGTGTCCATCGGCGTACGCCGCCCGGCGATTGTAGCCGACGACAGCATGTCCCAATCCCCAGGAGACGCTGCCCGGAGCGAGCCGCTTCCAGGCTTCGACAATCCCTTCGGCGACTCGGTCGGCCAAGAAGTCACAGTACTCCTCGACCTGCGTGACGCCTTTTTTGGGAATCGGATACTTATCTCGCACAGTAACGGGGGCCGTGTGCGTGTGCGTCCCGCTCAGAACGATTCTGCTCGTGTCGAGATCACCAATGCGCTGGCGGACTTTCCCGCGCACCAACCCGAGCACTTCTTTGGTGATATACACCAAGTCGCAGGACACCATGACGGCCGAATCCTGCGGCCGGCCGTCACGGCGCGACTGGAGGACGATCACGTCGGCCTCCAAAGGCGTCTCGATGGTCTTGGCGATTCTCAGATGGAACTGCCCGTCCAGCGCGACCGGCAATTCGGGCGTGATATCGACCGTGGCGGTCCCAACGAACAGTTCGGCGTAGCTCGCTTGGGAACACAAACATACGACTCCGATGGCGATGGCGAACATTCGAAAACCTGGCGATCCCATGGGCGATCCTTTCGGTGTTGGAGTTGGTTGCCAGTAGGGTCTTACCGGTTGCACATGCGCGTGCCCCGCGCGCACCCTTTGGATTGCGGCGGGGCAGAGTGAAGGCCTGCCACGTCAGGCCCAGGGCTGCTGCCCCGTCTTGACCCTCAGCGTAGCCCGCCAGCAGTCGGGATGCAAGGGGCGTCCGACATCGACTCTTCCGGGGGAGCTGCGCCCATGATCACGTCGCGGCTGTCCGGTGGGCGGCGCCGCAGGTGATGACGCGCGCCGGCTGGTCGTTGCACGCTCGGCGCCGGCCAGCTAGACTGGGGCGTTGCCCGGCCAGCGCCGATGTCGCAGCACCGTTGCGCCATTGCCAACGGCCCTGGAGCCGGCCACCACGGCGCCACATGCCGGCTCGTTCGCAACTCGTCCTGCGGCGCACCAGGAGGTACTTTGATGGCATCCCGACGGAGGAAGCAAGCGATCCGGTTCGCTGCGCTGGTTCTGTTCCTGTTGCCCATGGTTTTTCGCCGAGGGCCAGCACCGGCGGCAGCGGGTACCCCGCAGCGGGGAGAGAAACAAATCGCGTTGAGTGACGCGGCGCGAGCGGGGTGTTTGAAGGTCTTGCGCGGCGCGATGCGCGGAGACGAGTTTTGGCCGTCGATGCACGCTGCCGAGGCGTTAACGCTGGCTGGACTCGGCGCCGAAGTCCGCAGGTGGATCGAACCGAGGCTGAAAACGGAGAGGGACGACCAGCGCCGCTGCGGGTTGGCCCGCGAGCTGGTTCGGGCGGGTGATCGGGCCAAGGCGGTCATCCTGCTCGACATCCTGGCCGGCGACGATCCCTACGGTCATGTGCATGCCTGCGAGAGTCTTTACAAGGTGAACGAGATTGGGGATGGGCGACTGTTGCGCCAGGCTTTGGCGCAGACCGAGGATCCGCGCAAGGCCGTGATGGCCGCCGCGGCGCTGGGGCGTTGGGGCAGTCCGGCCGCGATGGCCCTGTTGCGTCGGCGGGTGAAAGACGCCGATCCCGAGATCGCCCGGATCGCGGCATGGGTACTGGCGCGGGTCGGCGACAGCCGGGATGTGCCAGCGCTTCGCGAAGGTCTGCGACGTTTCGACGACCCGCTGACACGAGCGTTTTTCGAGCACGCGTTGGCCGCCTTGGGCGATGCTCTCGGTCGGGCGGCTCTGGCGCGGAACCTCACCAGCCCTGCCCCATCGATCCGTACTTTTGCGGCGGTATTTGCTGGAGAGGCGCGGGTCACATCCGTCGCATCGCAGCTGGAGCGGTTGCTCGAGGACGCGCATGTCGACGTCCGCGTACGTGCAGCCCAGAGTTTGCTGGTGTTGTCGCAGCCGGTTCCGCTGGGTCGCACAGCCGTTTTGAGCCGGGATGTTTACGTGGCCACGCCCCAGAATCCGCGCTACAGCGAAGGCGACATCGTCGCGCTGCGTGACGGGACGCTCCTGTATGCGACGACGGAGTTCATCGGCAGCGGTTCGGATCACGCCCGAGCCCACATTATCGCCTGCCAGTCAACGGACGGCGGCCGCACGTGGAGTGAGCCGCGTGTGTTGCAGTCGAACGTCGGCAAGCAGAACGTCATGTCTGTGACGCTCCGGCGGCTGGCCTATCCGGTGCGCGAAGAGACGCCCATTGGCCTTTTCTACCTGGTGAAAAACTCTCCCAGTGACCTGAAAGTCTACCTGCGTATCTCCCGGGACGAGGCACGGACGTTCGGCGATCCTGTCCTGGTGAGTGACATGCCGGGCTATCACGTGATGAACAACGACCGGGTGACGTTGCTGTCGTCCGGACGGCTGGTGGCCCCGGTCGCCTGGACGAAAGACGTGCGGCGAGTGAACCATTTCATTTCGTTCTGCCTTTTCTCCGACGACGGCGGCAGGACGTGGCGGAGAGGGAGGGGTCAGGTGGACTACCCGGAACGCGGCGCCATGGAGCCCGAAGTGTTGGAACTGACGGACGGCCGGTTGCTGATGATCTTCCGCACGCAATTGGGGCACATCGCCGCGGCCTATTCGACCGACCACGGGGACACGTGGTCGGAGCCGGCGTCATTCAACGTGCGGGCCCCGGAAGCCCCGGCGACGCTGCGGCGGATTCCGTCGACCGGCGACTTGCTGTTGATTTGGATCGACAACTACGAGCCCGGCGCCGGCCACGGCGGCCGGCGCAGCCCGTTGGCCGCAGCCATCAGCCCGGACGAAGGACGGACCTGGAAACACAAACGCTACATCGAAGCCGACCGGACTCGCGGGTACGGTTACGTCAGCGTCACGTTTTGGCAAGGGCGCGCCCTGTTGAGCTACTACGTGCGCGATCCGAAAGCCGGCCGGATCTCTTCGCGGTTTCGGTCCTTGCCCATCGCGTGGTTCTACGAAAGGTCCGAGCGGGAGTCGAATTGAGAACAGCTGGCGGTTGGCCGCAGGTGTGGCGAACGACGCGCCCGGGGCGAGCCGTTCATGGGTCTTCGATCCGCAGGTCGTGGATGCGATCCAGGCGGAAGGTCTTCTCCATGCCGTCGGTGTGGCAGTACGCGACCAGGTAGAGTCGGCGCCCGGAGGCCGCCAGCGACTTGGGGGTGATCCGCCGTTCGGTGCGACCACCGGTTCTGCTCTGGTAGACGATCACGACAGTGCGACTCTCACAGATGGCACTCCTGAGCAGCTGGCAGGCCTGGTGGGGAGGCACTCTGGACAAAGGGACAGCGATCTGCTGAGGTGTCACCGTGCGGCAGAGGTCGCCCACGGTCTCCAACCGCGGCGAGCGGGCGACGATAGCCCGGAACACGGCGGCCACCCGCCGGGCGTCGCCCAGTGCGCGATGTGCTTCGTGGTGGCTGGCGCCGAGGCGCGAGGCCAGCTCGTCGAGGGTATAGCGCATGTGGCCGGGCAGGCAACGGCGGGCCAGCTCGAGGGTGTCGATCACATCGTAGTCGGGACATGGTGTCCGGGTCTCCAGAACGGCGTATTCAAGAAAGCCCAGATCGAAAGGGGCATTGTGGGCCAGAAGCACGGCGGGCCGAGCGCCCAGGAAATCCAGGAATGGCGGCAGGACCTCGGCCACCGGCGGCTGGCCGCGAACCATCTGGTTGGTGATCCCGTGGATCCCCGTGGCCTCGCCAGGGATCGGGGTTTCCGGGTCCACCAGCGACTGGAAAGAAGCCAGTTCGCGGCCCTCCAGGGCAAAGCGCGTGGCGCCGAATTCGACGATGCGGCAAGGCCCGGGAACCAGGCCGGTGGTTTCCAAGTCGAAGGCAACGAAGCAGGCGTCGCGAAGCCGTGTGGCTGGATCGAGCATGAGCTTCGCTCCGGGGTGGCCAAGGGGTTCTACGGGCGGCCCTGTTGGCCGCGGGCGTTGGCCCCAGAGGGCCACGAGCCGCGCCGCGGGCCACTTGCAGACGATACGACTGGCCGGTAGGTTGTCTGGCTACCGGGGCCGTAGGCCGCGCCACCACCAGGGGTACGGACGGGACCCGGCACTGATACGGAGGACCTGTGCGCCACGACGGCGGTCCATTTTAGCACGATGAGGACACGGAGACCACAGGTCAGCGGGATGGCGACACAACCGAATCAAGTGATCATCTGCGACTTCTTGCACGACGATTTGGCGCCTGAGCGGAATGTACTGAAGGGTGTGGCTGACGTGATCGCACTGGGAGCTTCCCGCGAGGAAGATTTGGCGGGGCGCATCGAGCAGGCCGACGCGATCATCCTGTACCACGAGGTCTCAATCACCCGCCGCACGATCGAGCGGCTCAAGCGGTGCAAGCTGATTGTCCGTGGCGGGGTAGGCGTAGACAACGTGGATGGCCGGTTTGCGCGCCAGCGGGACATCCCTGTGGCCAACGTTCCCGACTATGGATCCGAGGAGGTGGCCGATACGGCCATCGGGATGATGCTGGCCTTGACCCGGGGCATCCACCGGCTCAACTCGCGACTGCGCGCCGGCCGCGGGCTGTGGTCGTACACCCAGGTGGTCCCGCTGGTTCGCCTGCGGGGCCGGGTCTTTGGCGTGGTGGGCCTGGGACGTATCGGCACGGCCGCTGCGCTGCGAGCCAAGGGGCTCGGGATGGAGGTGGTGTTTTACGATCCCTACAAAGACGACGGCTACGACAAGGCCCTGGGCGTCCGCCGGGTGGAGACGCTCGGCGAGCTGCTGGGGCGGTCGCTGGTGGTCAGTCTCCACTGCCCGCTGACCCGCGAGACTCGCGCCATGATCGATGCCGCGGCGATCGCCACCATGCCGGCCGGCTCGTATCTGATCAATACGGCGCGCGGGGCCATCGTTCAAACCGAAGCGATACCACCCGCTCTGGCCTCGGGCCACCTGGCCGGGGCGGCGATCGA
>DQVB01000625.1 GCA_015661985.1 Planctomycetota bacterium
CGCGTAGGGCTCTTCCCGACGCTCCTTTCGGTCGGGGACCGAACCGCTGGAACTGGCGCCCCCCGACAACCAGTATGCACGGCCCCGCCACCCGAGGGGCACCCCGGCGGTCGTGCCAACTCTTCACCGCGGCGCGCTTGTTGCCGGTGCCCGGCGGGCGCCGGACCGTGGTCGCCGGACCGCAGCGACCCATCGGGGCCAGGGATTCTCTGTCCGCCCGTGCCCGTCGTAGCAACCGTTACCCGCTTCTCCGGCTGGCATCCCGGCGGTTCGGCCCTGGATATAACGGCTGGCGCGAACCGGCCGGGCGAGTTCCGGGTTCGCCTTTTCAACGGGTCGACGAACCGGTACGATCAAGTGTTTGGTCCGGACCATTTGTGGGTTTCTTGTTTGGCACAGGCAATGAAAGCAGACGAGCTGCGCGAGAAATACTTGAGCTTTTTCGAGACCAAGGGTTGCGTGCGCCGGCCCAGCGATGTGTTGGTGCCTCGCTGGGACCCTTCCGTGCTATTCACCCCGGCGGGGATGAACCAGTTCAAAGACCATTTCCTCGGTCGCTGCAAGCTGGAGTTCACCCGGGCGACCACTTGTCAGAAATGCCTCCGCACCGGGGACATCGACAACGTGGGCCGCACGCCCTATCACCACACCTTTTTCGAGATGTTGGGCAATTTCAGTTTCGGCGATTATTTCAAGCGGGAAGCCATCCACTGGGCGTGGGAGTTCCTGACCGACAAGAAGTGGCTGGATATCGATCCGGAGCGGCTCTCGGCCACCGTATACGTTGACGACGACGAAGCGGCTGAGATCTGGCTGGAGGAGATCAAGCTGCCGCCGGAGCGGCTCCAGCGGCTGGGCGAAGACGAGAATTTCTGGCCGGCCAACGCCCCGAGCCAGGGCCCGGACGGGGTGTGCGGGCCGTGCAGCGAGATCTACTGCCACACGGAGTTTGGGGAGGTGGAGATCTGGAACCTGGTCTTCACCCAGTACAACCGGGTGGGCGACCCGCCCAATAACCTGCGGCCCTTACCCAGCAAGAACATCGACACCGGCATGGGACTGGAGCGGATGGCCGCCGTACTGCAGGGTGTGGAGACGAATTTCCACATCGACATCCTGCGGCCCATTGTCCAGGCGGCTGCCGAGGTGTGCCACACTCGCTATGATCCACAGAGCGAACACGGTTGCCGGCTCCGTCGCATCGCCGACCATGTGCGCGCCTGCACTTTCGCCATCCACGAAAACGTTTATCCTGGGCCGAACAAGGAGAGGTACGTCATCAAGCGGCTGCTCCGCCGCGCCGTGTTGGACGGGCACCGGATCGGGGTGCGCGAGCCGTTCCTGTATGAGCTGGTCCGTGTGGTGGCCGAGGTGATGCGGAACCCCTACCCGGAGATCAGCCAGACGGTCGAACGGGTCGCCCAGGTGATCAAGAAGGAGGAAGAGAATTTCCTGGGGACCATCGACGCGGGGTTGGAGCGGATCGAACGGGTTTTTGCCCAGATGAGAAGGGAAGGTCGCGGCGTGGTTTCAGGGCGCGACGCCTTCGACATGTATCAAACCCACGGCTTCCCGCCCGAATTGTTTGAAAGCATGGCCGCCGAGCACAATTTCACCTTCGATTGGCGGGGCTATGCGGCGGAGATGCAGCGCCACGGGGCCATTTCGGGCACCGGGGAAAAGACCGTCTTCAAGCGCGACCCACTGGAAGGGCTGAAGAAGGCCATGCAGGGCAGCCGTTTCCTGGGCTACGAGACCACGGAAGTGGGCGACGCGAAAGTGATCGGCATCATCGCCGGCGGCCAGCTGTGCGACAAGGCGGATGCGGCGACCTCGGATCAACAGATCACCTTGGTGCTGGACAAGACGCCTTTCTACGGCGAAATGGGCGGCCAGCTGGGAGACCGAGGCGAGTTGGTGGGCGATCGTTTCCGCTTCGAAGTGGTCGACACCCAGGTGGACGGGTCCTTCACGCTCCACCTGGGCCGTCTGCGGCACGGCGTGGTCGCCTTGAACGACCGGGTGACCGCGCGCGTGGACGCCCCTCGACGTGAGGGCATCCGACGGGCCCATTCGGCAACCCATCTCCTGCACTACGCGCTTCGCAAACACTTGGGCAGCCATGCCGAACAGCAGGGGTCCAAAGTGGACGAGGACCTGCTGCGGTTCGACTTCACCCACCCCGACGCCCTGGAGCCGGAACAGCTCGAAGCGATCGAATCCGAGGTGAACGCTCGCATCCGGGCCGCCCAGCCGATCCAATGGCAGAACATGCCCCTCAGCCAGGCCCGGGCTGAAGGGGCGATCATGCTGTTCGGTGAGAAATATCCCGATACGGTCCGAGTCGTTTCGATGGGCCAGTTCAGCAAAGAGCTGTGCGGGGGCACCCATCTGGACAACACGGGACGGATCGGACTGTTGAAGATCATCGGCGAAGAGAGCGTGGCGGCCGGCACGCGCCGGATCACGGCCCTGACCGGCCCGCGCGCCCTGGCCCACCTGCGCGCCGTCGAACAAGCCTTGCTCCGAACGGCCGCGGCCCTGCGAGTGCGCCCCGAAGAGGTGCCCGAACGGGTGGGAAGCCTGGTCCAAGAAATGCGCAAGCTGCGCAAACAGGCGGCCACGGGTACGGCCAGCCCAGGGGCGACTGCCGGCCAGCTGCTGGCCACGGCTGAAAAGGTGGCGGACGTCAGACTGGTCGTGGCCGAAATCCCCGGCGCCACGGCGCCCCTGTTGCGAGAAGTGATCGACCAGCTGCGACGTAAGGGCGCGCCGGTGGCCGCCCTGTTGGCCAGCTGCGACCAGAGCGCCTCCAAAGTGCTGCTGATAGCCGGACTCAGCCGCGATCTGACAGCTCGAGGCTTGGACGCGGTGGCGTGGGTCCGCGCCGTCGCCCAAGTGCTCGGCGGCAGCGGCGGGGGGCGTGCCGATCTGGCCCAAGCGGGCGGGAAAAACGCGGAGAAACTGCCCGAAGCCCTCCAGCGGGCGCGGGAGACGATCCGCCAGCGGCTTGAGGCCGGGTAGCCGGACTGGGCCGGTGTGACGAGCTTGTTCGAAAGTCGGGAATCCCCGGGCGAAGGAGGTTTCGGATGAAGGTGGTTTGCTGCGAGCACGTTCAGTCGGCTCCCGTCGAGATGGAGGGTGCCGAGGGGTGCCGCATCCGCTGCCTGATTGGAGAGGCGGACGGGGCGCCGAGCTTCACGATGCGACAGTTCGAGATCGCCGAGGGTGGTTACACGCCGCGGCACAGCCACGGTCACGAACACGAGGTGTTCGTGCTGGAGGGCACAGGCGTGGTGCTGGAAGGGAATGTAGAGCACCCGTTGGCTCCAGGAACCGTGGTGTTTGTGCCCCCGAACCAGGAGCACCAGTTTCGCAATACGGGCACGGGGCCGCTGAAGTTCTTGTGCCTCATTCCCCATCCGTTGCGCGGGATGAACGGCTCTTGTGCGGCGGCGTGTGGGTGCGAATAGTTACGAACCAGGTGGGGCCCCGTGTCAGGAGTGACGCCATGGCTCGGGACGTAGCAGCGGAGATCGAGCGGCTTCGCGAATGGATCCGATATCACGATCGGAAGTATTACGTGGAGGCCGCCCCGGAGATCAGCGACCTGGAGTACGACCGCTTGATGGAGCGGCTCAAGGGGTTGGAGGCCGCCCATCCGGAGCTGATCACACCGGACAGCCCGACGCAGCGAGTGGGGGAGGAGCCGGTCGAAGGGCTGCGAGAGGTGCGGCACCGGGTGCCGATGCTGTCCATCGATAACACCTATAGCATTGAAGAGCTGCGCCGCTAC
>DQVB01000622.1 GCA_015661985.1 Planctomycetota bacterium
ACGTCGGCGAGGACCCAGTCTCGATGAGGTTCGGTAGGGATCCAGCGGCTGCGGCGTCGGCCAGCACCGTGAGCCGGGGATGGAGTTGTAACACCGAAGCCGGCACCTCTGGGGTTACTGGCCCCTCGAGGGCCCGGGAAAGCGCCGCGGCTTTTTCTTCCCCTGAAACGAGCAAGAGCAGCTCGCGGGCGTTCATGATCGTGCGTATTCCCATAGTGATCGCCTTTTGAGGTACCTCTTCAAACCCTCTGAATCGGGCTGCTTCCCTTTTCCTGGTCTCTTGGGAGAGATTGGCCACATGGGTGCGGGATTCAAAAGGGGTGCCGGGCTCGTTGAACGCGATGTGTCCGTTCTCCCCAAGCCCAAGAACGGCAAGATCGATCCCCCCTGCCTTTTCTATCAACGCTTCATAACGGCGACACTCGGCCTCCGGGTTCTCGGGGAGGCTTTGTGGGATGTGGACGTTTTCCTTTCGCAGGTTTACTTGGTCCCACAGGTGCCGGCGCATGTAGCTTTTGAAGCTCTGGGGGTGATCAGGAGGAATTCCCAAATACTCGTCCAGGTTAAAGGCCGTGGCATGGGAGAAGTCCACTATTCCCTCCCGGTACAGGCGAAACAGCAACTTGTACATGCCCTTTGGGGTGTCCCCGGTGGGGAGGGCAAGGACGAGGTCGGGCTTTTCGATGATCCTGCGGGCGACAAACCCGGCCGCCTTCCGGGAAAGCTCTCCGTAGTCCTTTACCACGGCTAGTTGCATCTGTCCTCCTCAGACTTGCCCGTCACCGCCTCGCATATACCACCTCCCCTCCGAGGATCGTGTAGTGCACCGTGAGGTCTTGATCGAAGATCACCAAGTCCGCGTCCTTTCCCACCTCAAGGCTCCCTTTTCGATCGTCGATTCCGAGGAGCCGGGCCGGATTCAAACTTGCACAACGCACCGCCTCGGGGAGGGAGCAACCGGTGTAGTCCATGAAGTTCCTCACCGCCCGATCCATGGTCAAGGTGCTCCCGGCCAGGGTACCATCGGACAACCGCGCCACGCCTTCCCGTACGAACACGGGCAGGTCGCCCAGGGAGTACTCGCCATCCGGGAGGCCGGCGGCGGAGATGGCGTCGGTGACAAGGCAGATCCGATCAAAACCCTTTACCTTGGCTATGAGGCGCACCACTGCGGGGTGGATGTGGATCCCATCGCAGATGAGCTCCACGTAAGCGTCCGAGTCCAGGGCTGCCCCTACCGCCCCCGGGGCCCGGTGGTGGAAGGGGGACATGGCGTTAAACAGGTGGGTGAACAGCTTTACCCCCCGCTCCAGGGCAGCCAGCGCCTGCTCGTAGCTGGCGTCGGAGTGCCCCAAGGCCGGGACCGCCCCCGATTCCAGGATCCGGGTGATCAGCTCTTCGCCTCCGGGGAGCTCCGGGGCCAGGGTGACCAGCTTGATGAAGCCGGCGTGCCCGGAGGTGAGCTCGGCGAACCGCTCTGGGGATGGCGGCAGGATGTATTCCGGGTTGTGGGCCCCCCTCCTCTCCGGGGAGATGAACGGCCCCTCGATGTGCACCCCCAAGATTGCCGGATGGCCGACGCGCCTCACCCGCTCGATCGCGTCTTTGATAATTGATATTGGGGCGGTAACTGTGGTGGGGAGCAACGCGATGGTCCCATGGGAGACAAAGAAATCGACGATTTCCTTAATCTCATCGGGTGAAGCGTCCTCGAAGTTGTGTCCCATACCCCCGTTCACCTGGAGGTCGATGAATGCTGGAGCAACATACAAGCCTTCGACATCTAGTTCAGCTGTTCCCGTTGCACGGAGTCCACGTCGAACTTCCAAGATGCGTCCCTCTCCCAGTAACAGTTCTCCCGGTACCACATCCCCCCTCTCGGGGAGCACAAGTCTTGCTCCACGTATCCATAGCTTTTCCATATCACCTCCATATCACCGCCTACGGTTCTTAATCTTCCCCAAAGCCGCGCGCAGGGATCCGCCACACTCCTTGAGGAGCCCCTCAGCCTCCCGATAGCCGATACCTCCTTTGAGCATTAGGACCGCCGGCTTCACCCGCCATCCCGCCTCGGCCAAAGCCTCTTTCACCCGCTCAGGAGGCGTCTCCGTGAGCCCGGCCACGATGCTCTCCGCCCGCGCCTTCAACTTTTCGTTGGTGGCTTTCACGTCCACCATGAGTCCCTCGTACACCTTGCCCAGGGCGATCATTGCCGCAGTGCTGAGTAGGTTAAGCACCACCTTTTGGGCCGTTCCCGCCTTCAGCCGGGTGGAACCTGCAACGAGTTCCGGGCCGGTGGGGACTACTATCGAAAGGTCCACGGCTTTTCCCAAGGGGGAAGCATGATTGTTCGTTATCCCCACTGTTTTTGCCCCACAAAGGCGAGCCTCAGATATCGCCCCTAGCACGAAGGGTGTGCCGCCGCTGGCGCTTATGGCTATTACGAGGTCGGATGACGTCACCCTTCTTGCCCGTATGGCTTCCTTTCCGGCTCCGTAATTGTCCTCCTCTTCCTCAAGTGCTTGGACAAAGGCCCGCTCTCCTCCAGCCAGAATGGCCTGAACCCTTGCGGGTTCAATGCTGAAGGTGGGAGGGAGTTCCACTGCATCCAGGGCACCCAGCCTGCCGCTTGAGCCAGCTCCAACGTAGAAGACCCGTCCTTCCATTCTTAGTGTTTGGGCAAAAAGCTTGGCCGCTGCAGCGATTTGAGGCAGCGCCTTTTCAACGATCTTCACCGCCTCAAGCTGGTCTTGCCAGAGCAATGCAACAACCTCTTCCGTTGGCTTTATGTCCAGCCCAGCTCTTTTGGGGTGTAGAGCTTCGGTGCCCCGGTTTTCCTCCCAGGGGAAAGTCTGACCTCTCTCGGCCGCCTTCATTCCTCTTCCCCTTTCACTTGACTACATACACCGAACGCCTCCTACC
>DQVB01000641.1 GCA_015661985.1 Planctomycetota bacterium
CGTGTTGGCCGGAGCGGCAGCGGGAACGGCCCGCAGGGCAGCGGCGGGCCAGGCGCCCAAGCTGGCCATCGATGGCGGTCCGAAGACCGTCACCTCGGCCCCGGCGGCTCAGCCGCGATGGGGTCAAACCGAACGGAAGCAGCTGGAATCGATGCTCCAGCAGCGTTCCCTTTTTTACTGGCAAGGCGGCGGGTACGGCCCGCAGAGCAGCCTGCTCATTGAGCGCTATCGCCGGTTCTACCCGGCCAAGTGGGTGCATACCTGTTCGTCCGGAACGGCCGCCATCCACATCGCGGTGGCTGCAGCGGGGATCGGATGGGGCGATGAGGTGATCACGGCGCCGGTGACGGATATGGGGACGGTGATCGGCCTGATCTATCAGCAAGCCGTCCCCGTCTTCGCCGATTTGGGAGAAGGGACGTACAACCTGGATCCAGCCGACGTCCAGCGGCGGATTACGCCCAAGACCAAGGCCATCATCGCCGTCCATTTGGCGGGCAACCCCTGCGACATGGATGCGCTGAAGGCCATTGCCGAGAAGCACAAGCTGGTGTTGATCGAGGATTGCTGCCAGGCGTGGGGGGCCAAGTATCGCGGCCGGCCCATCGGCAGTGTTGGGCACTTCGCCTGCCATTCGTTCCAGAACTCGAAGCACGTCACTTGCGGGGACGGTGGTGTGGTGGCCACCAACGACGAACGGTTCGGGCCGCTTTTGCAGAAGTTCGGCGATAAGGGCAACAGCCGGCTGTCGGCCACGTCCTTCGACGGTTTCGCCACGAACTACCGAATGAGCGAGCCCCAGGCCGCGGTCGCCGCGGCACAGCTCACCCGGTTGGAAGCCATCGCGGCCAAGCGGAACCGGCTGGGCGACCTGCTCACCGAGAACATCGCCGACGTGCCGGGCATCATCCCCCATGATGTGCATCCGGAGGATCGGTGCGTCTACTGGTTCTACATGTTCCGCATCCGGCCTGAGGCATTCCGCTGCAACCGATCGCGCTTCGTCCATGCCCTGGCGGCCGAAGGGGCTCGCGTGGTCGGCGGCTACATCAAGTATCCGCTGTACAAGGAACCCGTCTTCCAGAACCACGGGTTCTTCGCGGGTCGTTGGCCGGTCAAGGACTTCGGGGACACGGATATGGACTTCACGAAGCACAGCTGCCCCGAAGCGGAGAAGATACTGGTCACGAATATCCGCGTCCCCATTTACGAGTACATGACCGAGGAGTACATCCTGCAGGTGGCCCAGGCCATTCGCAAGGTGGCGCTCCATTACGCGGTTTGATCTGGATCGAGGCGGCCGGGTCCGCCCCTAGGCGGGGCGGGCCAGCGGCCGGGGTTGGCCGAAAGGCCTCAATGCGTTAGCGAGAGGAGAGGGTGATGGATCAATCGAGCAGTAATCGCCGCCAATTCCTGGCGGCAGCCGGTGCGGCCGGCGCGGCAGCCGTGCTTGCCCGATCCGGTCGGGTTCATGCCAACAGCGGGGCCCAGCGGGCCGAAAAGCTGGCCATCGAAGGCGGCACGCCCGTGCGGAAAACGCCCCTCCGCTACCGGCCCTATGGACCGCAGTTCTACGACGAAGTGGAGAAGCGAGAGCTGCTGGACGTGTTGGAGTCGAAGGCTCCCTTCCGCTGGCACGGAGAGAGCTCCAAGGCGCTGCAGTTCGAGCAGGCCTATGCCAAGCACATCGGTGTCAAACATGCCCTGGGTGTGACCTCGGGCACCACGGCCCTGATGACCGCCATGGCGGCGCTGGAAATCGGACCCGGCGACGAGGTGATCCTGCCCGCATGGACGTGGTACGCCGACTACGACGCCATCGTCCTGGCCGGTGGCCTGCCTGTGTTCGCCGAGATCGACGAATCGTTCAACATCGACCCGAATGATATCGAGCAGAAGATCACGCCGCAGACCAAAGCGATCATCGCCGTACACCTCCAGGGAACGGTGGCCGACATGGATCCCATCCTCGATATCGCTCGCCGGCACAACCTCCGTGTGCTGGAAGACTGCGCTCAGTGCTGCGGCGGGAAGTATCGAGGCAAGTACGTCGGCTCGATCGGCGACATCGGCATCAACAGCTTCCAGCTGAGCAAGAC
Organism: Planctomycetota bacterium; assembly: GCA_015661985.1. Lineage (GTDB taxonomy): Bacteria > Planctomycetota > Planctomycetia > Pirellulales > Thermoguttaceae > SZUA-1497. The sequence goes on from DQVB01000641.1 coordinate 2,100, forward strand.
CATCACCTCCGGCGAAGGCGGAGCGGTGACCACGGACGATTCGGAGCTGTTTGAGCGGGCTGTGCGCTTCCATGACGTGGGCGTGCTGCGCCCGCCCTACCGAGATGATTTCCGCGGCGGAGTGCTGGCCGCCTTCGCTTCGTCCAACTTCCGGATGAGCGAATTCACCGGCGCGGTGCTCAAGGGGCAGCTGGAAAAGCTGGAGACGATCTGCGGCCGCCTGCGAGCCAACGCGCGCAAGGTGATCGAAGGGATCGCTGATCTGCCGGGCCTCAAGCTCCGCAAATGGCCCGATCCGCAGGGTGATATCGGCGTGGGCGTTTTCCTGGATATGGGCAACCGCCAACGGCGCGACCGGTTCCTGCGCGCCTTGCGCGCCGAAGGCATCCATGCGGGCGGGCCCGGCGGATCGGTCATCCTCCCGGTGGACAAACGGATTGAGAACAAGGTGACCGTGGTTGCCCGTTGGCCGAGCTTCCAGAGCCCGCGCGGTCGGGCCATCCGTTACGGAGCCGCCTGCTGTCCGCGCACCCTTGATATCATTGGTCGCTTTGGCGGCGTCATCATGGACCCGAACTTTACCGACCAAGACCTGGACGACATCGTCCGTGCCATCCGCAAGGTCTTCCTGGCCATGGCGGTGGCGTAGAAGAAGGGGACTGGCCGGTAGCAAACGCCGGACACAAACTCGTTTGACGCCAAGCCGAAGGGCGACTGCATGCCGGACAGCGGCGCCATCCATGGAACCGACGCCTGCGGTTCGCCGTTGAACGACACGACGTGTACCGGCGCGTATGCGCGGTCCGGGAATCCGGAAAGGCGAAACAGAGTTGCTCTCCTGCGCCGCTGGCGGAGGGATCGGAGTTCTTGGCGCCGCTGGAAAACTTGAGATTGCCGACTCCAATTTTCGGGAGGCACACACAATGAAAGAACAAGTGACACGACGGCGATTTGTCCAGACCGCTGCGGCCGGTTCGGTCGCTTTGAGTTGGTTGGGAACCGGCCACGCCCCCATGGCCTTCGCTGCCGAGGCTGACAAACCGGCCCTGTTGGGAGGCACACCCGTACACCAGGGTGGCTGGCCCAAGTGGCCCGAGTGGCGCAAGAGTTGGGAACCGGAAATCATCGAAGTCCTGCGCAGCGGGCGGTGGTCCAGTGCCGGGTGGGGCGGGAAGGTGGGCCAGTTCGAAGAGGCCTACGCCCGGTTGCTGGGGGCGAAAGGGTGTGTGGCCACGGCCAGCGGCACGACGGCGCTGATCACCAGCCTTTATGCAGCTGGCGTGGACGCCGGCGACGAGGTGATCACCTCCCCCTTCACGTTCATCGCCACGTACAATGTGTGCCTGATCCACAAGGCCCTGCCGGTCTTCGCGGACACCGATCCGGATACGCTGACCATGGACCCGGCCACCATCGAAAGTCGGATCACCGACCGGACTCGGGCCATCCTGCCCGTGCACATCTATGGCCTGCCGTGCGACATGGATCCGATCAACGCCATCGCCAAGAAACACAACCTGGTCGTCATCGAGGACGCCTGTCAGGCATGGCTGGCTGAATACAAGGGCCGCAAGTGCGGTACCCTGGGTGATTTGGGTTGCTTCAGCTTCCAGAACTCCAAGCATCTTCCTTCCGGCGAAGGCGGAGCGGTGACGGGAAACGACCGGGAGCTGCTCGACCGCTGCCAGTCCTTCCATAACTGCGGTCGGTCCTACGGGGCGGTGCGGGGCAGCGGCTGTTTCACCCGCGGGAGCAACTTCCGCATGACCCACTACCAGGCCGCTATGCTCCTGGAGCAGATCGACAAACTGGTCTCGGACACCCAGCGCCGTCGCCGGAACGCCGATTACTTGACCGCCGGCCTCGAAGAGATCCCCGGCATCCGGCCCGTGCGCCTGCCGGCTGACAGCCGCGCTGCGTGGCACCTGTACGCCTTCCGTTACGACAAGGACGAGTTCCACGGGCTGTCTCGCGACAAGTTCATCACGGCCCTGCGTGCCGAGGGTGTCCCCTGCGGGGGCGGCTATCGCGAGCAGTATTACGATGGCCTCCTCGACGAGGCCATCCAATCGCGCGGATTCCGGCGCCTGTTCCCGGCCCAGCGATTGAAGGCCTATCACGAGAGCTTCCAGGAACTGAAGGGCAACAGGGAAGCCTGCCAGACCACGGTCGCCATGTACCAGAGCATGCTCCTGGCCGAACGACGCGACATGGATGACATCATCGAGGCGATCCGAAAGATCCATGCCCATAGCGCTGAGTTGACAACATGACGATGATTTCCCCGGCGTGGGACAGGCTTCCCGGCCGGTCGCCACAACCAGAAAGGGATACGCGCGCGATACGTGCATGTTTCGAAGTGGGATTCTAGTGCGCCGAGCTGGGCGCGGGCTCCCCGCCGAGCCGGCGCCGGAAACCGAAATGGGTCACACCTGCCGGGGGCCACTCCAGTGGCACCCGCCAGGTGCGACCCACGACGATACTCGCACTCTGGGGCCGCATAGTGACGCGGCAAGACCGTAGAGCGAACCACCGAGAAGAGGAGGTTTCTATGAGCAAGAGCAAGAAAATCTCACGACGCCGCCTGCTTCGTCAAGCGACGGGCGTGGCCGTTGGGGGGCTGCTGTTGCCGGGATGTAATCGGCCGCCACAGGAAATGGCGCAGGAAGTGGCGGCCGCGAACGTCCCGGCGCCGGCCGTCGTTCCTGCGGAAACGCGCGGCGCCAACGAGCAGGTGGGTGTGGGCGTCATCGGCTGTGGCCGCCGCAACGGGCAATTGGCCATTCTGGGCAAAGGCGGCCAGGGCAAGATGCCGCCGTATGCCCGCATCGTGGCCGTGGCCGACGTGAACACGAGACGCGCCGGCCAATGGGCCGAAAGGTACCAATGCCCGGCCTTTGGCGACTACCGCAAGCTGCTGGAGCGGCGGGAAGTGGACGTGGTCATCTACGCCACGCCGGAGCACTGGCACTATCTGCCCTGCATCCACGCCGCTCAGGCCGGCAAGGACATCTACGGCGAGCAGCCCCTTTCGCACACCATCCGCGAGGGGCGACGCATGGTGGAGGCCGTGCGCAAGTACAAGGTGGTCTTCCAGACTGGCGAGCAGCAGCGATCGCATCCCAAGACGCGCAAGGCCGTGGAATTGATCCTCAACGGACGGATCGGCAAGGTGCATACGGTGATCGGGTACAACTACCCGAGCCCCTACGAATGCGATTTCCCTCCCGAACCCGTGCCCGAATGGCTGGACTGGGACCGGTGGTGCGGGCCGAACGAGGTGGTGCCCTACCACACGGACCTGTACCTGTCGCGAGTGCCGTACGTGCGGGAGCGATTCCGGCCGCTGCCGGCCGAAAAATATGCCGTGGGCCCGGGGTGGATGTCGTTCCGGCCGTACTCGGGCGGCGAGTTGGCCAACTGGGGTTGCCACGGGCTGAGCATGGTGCAATGGGCCCTGGGCATGGACCGCAGCGGCCCGGTGGAAATCTGGGTGGAGCCGGCCGAAAAACTGCCCACGGTCGTGTATGAGAACCCAGAGACCCGCGAGCGGGGCGATGCCCTGTGCAGCAGCCCGATCATCAACTACCGATTCCCCAACGGTGTGGTGCTCACCCTCAGCGGTACGGACAAGCGCCTGGGTGGCGGAGCCACGTTTGTCGGCGACAAGGGTAAGATCACGATCTTTCGCGGCGGCTACGAGTGCGATCCGAAAGGATTGGACGAAGACCCGCTGCCGCCCGGCGCGATTCGCGTCTACCGCAACGACCACCACATGGGCAACTTCTTCCGTTGCGTGCGCTCGCGCAAAGATCCGATCATGGATGTGGAAACCGCGCATCGCGTGGCCACCATCTGCCATCTGGGCAATATCGCTCGCTGGCTGGGACGCCGCCTGCGATGGGATCCGGAAAAGGAGAGCTTTCCGGGAGACGACGAGGCAAACCGGTACCTGGATATCCCAAGACGCAAAGGTTACGAGTTGCCGGAGACGGTGTGAGCGCCGGCCTGGGGTGCCGGACAACGCGGGGACAGACCCCGGGAAATTGACGAATGACGGAACACCCCATGACGAAAGAATGACGAATGCCGAACGACGAAGGCCGCAGGACGACCCTGCTGCAGTTGGGGGCTCGTTGCCCGAAACATCGCGTTTGAAGGTTAAGGGCCGCCACCGGCGAGTCGTTCCCTGGCGCTGTGGGCGGCCTCCGGACCGGGCCACATGGCACGACCGCAGGTCTCCTGCTCATTTTGCGATTCGCCCTCAGGGTCGCCACCCTTGAGTGGTTCCTTCGGCGAACGGCGGAACCGGCGCTTTCCCAGAGTCGGAGCGAGTAGCTGTGGTTGGGGAAGGCGGATTCGGTCATTCCGGTCTCGGCATTCCTTCATCATACGTCATTCTACGGTTTACCTGACTGGACATC